>JAGHSS010000103.1 GCA_018065745.1 Candidatus Neoflavobacterium equi
GGAATGTTGAATTACGACATCATCCAAGAGATCGCTACCAAAGAACAACCAAAATTGATCATTGCAGGTGCTTCAGCATACTCAAGAGATATGGATTTTGAGCGTTTCAGAAAAATCGCTGACAGCGTTGGTGCTATCTTGATGGCTGATATTTCTCACCCAGCGGGATTAATTGCCAAAGGGTTGATGAATGATCCCATGCCACATTGTCATATTGTGACTACAACGACTCACAAAACGCTTCGTGGACCTCGTGGTGGTATGATCATGATGGGACAAGATTTTGAAAATCCATTTGGTTTGAAAACGCCAAAAGGGGAAATCAAAATGATGTCTGCCGTTTTGGACGGTGCTGTTTTCCCTGGGAATCAAGGAGGGCCATTGGAGCACATCATCGCAGCCAAAGCCGTTGCTTTTGGAGAGGCGTTACAAGATGAGTTTTTCACTTATGCCTTGCAATTGCAGAAAAATGCCAAAGCCATGGCCGCTGCATTTGTGAAACGTGGATATGACATAATTTCTGGAGGTACAGACAACCACATGATGTTGATTGACTTGAGAAACAAAAATATTTCAGGAAAAGACGCAGAGAAAGCCTTGGGCTTAGCAGACATTACCGTGAACAAAAACATGGTGCCATTTGATGACAAATCACCGTTTGTTACTTCTGGAATTCGCGTGGGAACCCCTGCTGTGACTACCAGAGGCTTGGTTGAAGCAGACATGGAGACCATCGTTGCTTTAATGGACAAAGTAATCACCAACCACACCAATGAGGAATTGTTGGAAGAAATTGGAGAAGAAGTATTTGAATTCATGGGAGAGCGTCCAATCTTCACGTTCTAATCCAAAATTAGTATACATTAAAAACCTGTTTCCAAAAGAAGCAGGTTTTTTTTTTGCGCCTATTATCAATTTTTATACAATTTTTTAAACAATTTTTTAAAAGATGTTTTGGGCGTTCCCCAACTGTCGCTAGCGCTCCAATTGCGTCGGGCTTTTCGCTATATCTTTTTCCTGGCAGCGCCAGAAAAAAGGATGCCGCTTCAATCCCTAACGCGGGCAATTCACATTATAAACTGTTTTTTAAAAAATTCAGAGTACGTGGAAAAAACACAATCACAACATAAATTTCATGTTTTGATTACCTTGAAAAATTTTAATAGACCGATATTTGATTTGTAATCAAAAACTTCCAAGCGTCTTTTAAATTCATTTAAGTGTTATTTTTTTGTTTGAGTTGTGCGCATTTTAAAGACGTATTTCCTTTGTCCAGAGCGCCATCTTTGGACGTTGTGAAATCTTGGAAAACAAAAAAAGGAGCAAAAGCTCCTTTTTTTAATATATAGATACTTGTTATTCCTTAATCACCAGCACAGACCCTTTAAAGCCCGTTGCCAAATCCCATTGGTTGTCCATCAGCGTTTGTCCATTCTCATCCACAATGGCAAACTGCGCCGTGTTAGGACCAGAATACCCTTGATTCAGCGCCTCAAATTCAATCTTGTTAAACCCAGGAGTCAAACCAATTTCCAGCGTTTGAAAAGAAGCAATTAACGACACATCTGCCACCAGAATCATGCTGTTAACCATGATTTTCACCCGGTCACCATCCACTGCCATATGGTCTCTAAATTTCAATTTTAGCGTCTTTGACGTTGTTTTTATCTGACCAAAATCCTGGTTCTTGCGGTACATTTTAGAATCTCCCTCATTGGTTACTTTTGGGAACAATTCCCTTTGCAGTTCATAAGGCGATTTAAAATCTTCCTTTTGAGTAGAAAACTTATTCGTGTTGTTTCCCCCGATGATAAAACTTGTATTGGGTTTCTTAAAAGTAAAATCTTTAATTTCAGCATCAATCGGCTGAAAGTCCGGTGCATTAAATTTAGATTTTTCCGGTGCCACAGCAGGAGTATACGTCACATTAACTTCCGGTTCTTTACTACGTGGAATCACCACAGACTTTCCGCCCGTGTCTTTTTGCGCATGCAATTGCACGCTTAAGAATAAAAAAGCTCCGATCAATTTTTTCACAAGTTGGGAATTTTATATTTCACAATCAAATATACAGTATCAATAAGTATTCCAATGTGTTTTAAATAAAATTTTAACACTTTTTTTGATAGGGAAATTGGGTTAAATATTGAAGTTATCTGAGTGAGTTTTCTGTAATTATGCGTGAAATGAAAACCATACAAAACATATGGAGCTATATTTTTAAATTCAACCATAAATAAAAAGGGACAAAGAATTGCTTCTTTGTCCCTTTAGTGACCTCGACTGGATTCAAACCAGTAACCTCTTGAGCCGTAATCAAGTGCGCTATTCAGTTGCGCCACGAGGCCTTTATTGTGGTGCAAATATAGAAAGTCCATTCTAATTCTGCAAGGATTTATAAGATAAAAACGCCTGTTTTTTAAAAGATATTTTTAGCAGGTTAACGCTCAGGTGTTTACTTGTGAAATTTATCTGATAATTAATTCATATTTCTTCAACAATCCAGGTAAACTCTCTTTAGAGAACGTTGCACGTTTAATTTTGGTGCGTTCTGGATCCAGTGATATGTGGTAGCTGGTATAAAAATCACATCCTTCAGCAATGGCGCGTTCAAATTCTGCCAGGTGTAAATTGCAGTTGTCAAACATCGCTTTGGTCAAATCAGTCTCCATGAAGTCAGCGCTCACCATGCTGCAGTTGGTAAACTGTATGCCTTTTAATTTCAACGCATAATACTTGGTATAATCCAGGTTGCAGTTGGTGAAGTGAAAGTCCATGATGAATTGATCAATGCGGGCAAAGTTCACGTTGGTAAAGTCACAGCCGTGAAATTGTACTGTTTTCAAAGCTACGTTGTTGATTTCGCAATCTTTAAAGTTACAATCGTGGAAAGTACAGTCCAGGAACGTCGTATTCATGAATTTGCACTCAGAAAAATCACAGTTTTTAAAAGTACAATTTTCATATTCCTTGTAGTTGAGCTGGTCGTCAAAATAAAAGTCAGAAACAAATTCTTGGTTGTAAACTATATCAAATGCCATAGGGTTGTATTTTGTGCAAAAGTAAGTAAAAATTGAAGTATATGCAGGATGGGATTTTAATTTGGGAACTTTTTTTTAGCATCTGTTTCCATGATTAGTTAAATTAAAAACAGACCAAAAGTGAAAAATAATTGTTTGGATATTCAAACAAAAAGTTCAGTATAAGTTAAGCTACATTTTTGTAAACATCATTTAGATTATTAAATTCTTCAATTGT
>JAGHSS010000170.1 GCA_018065745.1 Candidatus Neoflavobacterium equi
GTCAACGCCAACCAAATATGGTCTAAAATTGTTCACAATGCTTGGAAATCTGCAGAGCCAGGAATCTTGTTTTGGGATACCATAATTAAAGAGTCTTTGCCTGATTGTTATGCAGATTTGGGATACAAAACAGTATCTACAAATCCTTGTGGTGAAATTCCATTGTGTCCTTATGACTCTTGTCGTTTGTTGGCAATTAACTTGTATGCTTATGTGGATGCGCCATTTACTGCAAAAGCGTCTTTCAACTTTGAGTTGTTTGAAAAACACGTGGGAATTGCACAGCGTATGATGGATGATATCATTGATTTGGAATTGGAAAAAATTGATGCAATCATAGCAAAAATTGACGCTGATCCAGAAGATGCAGAGGTGAAACGCATTGAAAAACACCTGTGGTTGGAAATCAGAACCAAGGCTGAAGAAGGAAGAAGAACTGGTGTTGGAATCACGGCAGAAGGAGATATGCTTGCAGCTATGGGAATTCAGTATGCAAGTGAAAAAGGTATTGCTTTCTCTGTTGATGTGCACAAGCGTTTGGCAATTGCAGCTTACAGAAGTTCTGTTGACATGGCTAAAGAACGTGGCGCATTTGGTATCTATGATGCGAAACGTGAGGAAAACAATCCGTTTATGTTGCGTTTAAAAGCTGAAGATCCAGCTTTGTACAACGATATGTTGGAATATGGAAGAAGAAATATTGCGTTGTTGACCATTGCACCAACGGGAAGTACTTCTTTGATGACGCAAACAACCTCAGGAATTGAACCGGTATTTATGCCGGTGTATAAAAGAAGAAGAAAAGTAAATCCAAACGATAAAAATGCCCGTGTGGATTATGTAGATGACACAGGGGATTCATTTGAAGAATATATTGTTTTCCACCACAAGTTTAAGGATTGGATGGAAGCAAATGGAATTGATTCAAACACAAATTTTACCGATGCTGAAATTGATGAGTTGATTGAAAAATCGCCTTATTACAAAGCGACATCTAATGATATTGATTGGTTGAGCAAGGTAAAAATGCAGGGGGCAATTCAAAAATGGGTGGATCACTCCATTTCTGTAACCATCAACATTCCAAATGATGCTACTGAAGAATTGGTAAACCAATTGTATATGACGGCATGGGAAGAAGGTTGTAAAGGGGTTACAGTTTATAGAGATGGATCCAGATCTGGAGTTTTAGTTTCTAAAGATGAAAACAAAAAGACTGAAGAATCTGTTGCTGAAAAAACGGATGCCTTCCCAATTAAACGTCCGCATAGCTTGGTAGCAGATGTGGTGCGTTTCCAAAATAACAAAGAGAAATGGATTGCGTTTATTGGTAAAATTGACGACAGACCTTATGAAATCTTTACTGGATTGGCTGATGATGAGGACGGTATTTTACTGCCTCGTTGGGTTAATGAAGGTTTCATTATCAAGAACAAAAATAGTGATGGTGTCACTCGTTATGATTTCCAATACCAAAACCAAAGGGGATACAAAACAACCATTGAAGGATTGTCTCACCGTTTTGATCCGGTATTCTGGAACTATGCAAAATTGATTTCTGGAACATTAAGACACGGTATGGCGATTGAAAATGTAGTTGATTTGATCAACTCCTTACAATTGGATAATGAAAAATCAACACTTGGAAAAATGGTGTGGCACGCGCATAAAAACGCTTTGTACCGGACGGGACTGATGCTTTGGGACAGAAGTGTAGTAACTGTAGTTCTACACAGTTGATGTATCAAGAAGGATGCCTGACGTGCAAGAGCTGTGGATCATCTAAATGTGGATAATAACAAATAGCGATATAAATAAAAAAGTCGACCTCAGTAAGGTCGACTTTTTTATTTATATCGCTATTTCTTGGACTTGCGTTAGGGATTGAAGCGGCATCCTTTTGTGAGGCGTCAGCCGACCAAAAGATACAGCGAAAAGCCCGACCTTTTTTTTGCAGCGCTAGCGAAAAAAAAAGGAAACGCCCCAAAAATTAGGCTCTTGTACTTTTAAAAATCAAATTTATAATGGCCAAAATGACGATTGCTCCAATTGCTCCGGTTAAGATGCTGCCAATGATACCTGTTCCTAAACTCACGCCTAGGGCACCTAATAACCAATAACCGACGAAACTTCCCAATATTCCCACAATGATGTTTCCGATCAATCCTAATGACCCACCTCTGAATATTTGACTACCTAACCATCCAGCTACTAGTCCTACAATTAATGTTACTATAATTTCCATTTTTTATTATATTTTTTGGTTATAATATAGTAACAAATTGTTAGGTGTTTTTATTGTTTAATTAGGACATTAATTGACTTTTGGATAATATAGTTATCTTTTTAAACTGAAGTGACTTTTGTAAGATCTTCCATTTTCTAACTCTATTACAAACCAATAATCTGTTGCTGGAACTGGTCTTGAATTGTATGTTCCATCCCAACCACCGTTGATTGGCATAAAAGATTTAAGCAATTTTCCATATCTGTCATAAATCTGAACTTCTGTGTTGGCATAAAAATCCTTACTGATTCCTGTTAAATTCCAAGTATCATTAATACCGTCATAATTAGGAGTAAAGAAATTTGGCGCACCTAAAACGGCAATTTCAATGGCTTGGGTGCTACATCTGTTGATGTCTCTGACATATACCGTATGGAATCCTGGTGTGACGTTGAAAAACACATTGCTCTCTTGATATGTCCCGTTTATTTGATCCATACTGTATTCTAAAGCGACATTGGTTGGTTTCACTAATACCTTAACACTGGTAAAATATGTTAAATCTTCTATTATAATTTGGTCTAAAATAGCTGATTCTGAAAGCGTAACTTCAAAAAATGCGGTATCCTGACATCCTTTATCTGTGGTGATTACAACTTCATAAAGTCCTACTTCTGAAACGTTAATTGATGGTGTTGTTGCACCAGTATTCCACAAATAGGTATAATTTACGTTTTGAATCTGATTCAAATCAGCACGCAATTCAATGGTGTTTTGAACGTCAATACATATTGGATGTATGGTGTTGTTGCTTACAATATGCGGAATTGGATTGACTTGAATTTTTAAAGTTTTCAAGCTGATGCAATTTCCATTAACCGTTTGTTTTTGATATACAATTTGCTCAAAGGCTGTCGTGTTTGTATATCTTAAAGGCAATGGATTGCGTTCCAATTGAGCGTCCTCTAAAGTTGCATAATATTGATATTCTGTGTTGGTCTGCGTTGAAAATTGTGACAAATCAATACTTGAAATTCCGTCAATATCTGTGTCGCAAACACGATACAATATAGGCGCAGCATCACCAAAGAAAATATTGAAATTCAATGCTTGAATTTTTGCACAATTTGTGGTGCGATCTGTAATTTTTACAACGTAATTTTCTGTACTTCTAGTTGTAGAAACCACAGATGTCAAAGCATTTGCATCCAATGCTGCGTCTTGGGTGTTGTTGAAAAATTCAACACTGTAATTTGCATTGATGTTTTGTATAAACGCAGCAGTGTTTGATAAATTAATTTGTGTAGCAACGTTGTTGATTCCGCAAATATCAAATTCAAGAACCCCAACAGAAGGCAAGGCGTTAACTTTTATTTGTTGCTCTAAAACGGTATAACAATCTGGTGTGTTTACATGGTGTAAACGCATGTAAATAACATCATTAAACGGTGTATTGTTATAATAGGTTGCAATCGGGTTGATGTTGGCGTTTGCGTTGTTTCTAGTAGCATGATAGGAATATACAAAATCTGTAAGGTCTTGATTTCCAAAAACTGTAGCTGTAAAATCTGTAAGTGTAATTGAGACTTTTCCATTGGTGTCTGAACCGTCTTCTGCAGTATCACAGACTACAATTGGTTGAATGCTGCTGATTGATCTTCCATATTTAAAATCCAATTCAAAAGAGGCAATTTTGTTGCATTTTGGATTTGTGATATCGTGAATTTTAGCATAAATCAACTGTTGTCTTTCAGCAGTTAGCTGTAAAGGTAAGGTCAGTTGATTGGTATGTGCAATGGCATCCTCCTCTGAATTGAAATAGGATACCTTAAAATCTGTAGTGCTTTGATTGCCCAAGATGGCTGCAGTTTGTGAATTGAAATCCACAGTAAATGGCTGTGTTGTGTTTTCAGTACACAATTTAATATTTGCTGGCGGGGTAACAATTACTGGATTTTTTCCCACATAAACATCAACTTCCCCTTTTATTGGACACTTGAAATTTGGTGATATAATTTCAGCTCTCACATTTCCTGAAGTACTTACCGTGAATGTTCTGGTGTTATTTGCAACCAAAATATCATTTAAATACCAACTGTAGGTAGCATTTGGAAACTCTTGAATGCTCAATGTAAATGATTCCCCTTGACACAGATTTAACGAAGTCTCAATACTAGCTGAACCTGGATTGATCAAGTTGATTTTATTTAAAAACATAGACTGAATGAATGGAGGAAGCCCTTGTCTGGACGTTCTCCCTTCAGATTCTGGATCAATGTTTATATAATTATGTGCATAATTTGCGGCAGTTAAATGTCCTTCAGGATTTAAAATCGCTCCTACATAAGAGCTACCTCTATCATAATTTGTTGATAGCGATCTGTAAATTTTTCCATCTGGTGCCATTTGTAAAGCGCCTCTAAAGGTTGCATCTCTGGAAATGATGTGTCCAGATGTACCCACACTCACGTTTTCCATGTCATATTGCCACAGTTGTGAGTTGGAAGCATTGTTCCCAGAAAGTGTTGTAGTAACATATAAATATCTTCCAGAAAGCGAAAATTCCAATCCGTATGGCTCATATCCTGTGTAATTGTAATCTGCATCAAATAGTGAAAGCGTGATTGGATTTGAAACAATACCAGAAACGTTATTGAAGTCATATAATTGTAAACCATTTGTTGACAATCCTTGGTTTGCAATAGCTAATTTGGTACCGTCAGCATTCAATTTCAAATACCCTCTACCATCGCTATTTGGGATGTTATTGGTGAAATATGATATAACTGGCGTGGTATTCAAACCGTTCTCATCCACTTTAAAAGCATAAAATGAATTGTAATTATCGTTTGATTGAGGATTATTACTTGCATACGTAATGATCCAATAGGTAGAACATTCATCACCTTGTACAGCAGTTACCTTTTCAGAACAGTGAGGCAAAAGGTTGATGTTTTTTTGACCAACATCTCCTAATCCATTATTTAATGACATATCAACTATGGAGTATGAAAATCCATTGTAGTTGTAGTTGTGTTCATCAACAGTGAAAATGTAGTATTGGGTGTCAATGGACGGGTGAGGTACAACAATTGCAGATTGCGTTGAAGATTGATCTCCACCCAAATTCTGACCGTTTCTCATTATTTGATGGTTTTTATTCCAAACAAGTTTACCATTGGTATAAAATAACAAATTACCTGAAGAGGAGGAAATAGTAGTACATCCTTCTTCAGAATTTAGATTTAAATTGCTATTCTTTGGCATATCAGTTAATGGCACCGCAGTACCTGAACTAAAATCTAATCCAGCAAAATTTCCAAAATACCATTTGGAAGCTTCTCCTTGGGCCTGAGATGTAAGTGAGGTAATAAATAATAGTAGTAAAAAATACTTTTTGAGCATTACAATGT
>JAGHSS010000037.1 GCA_018065745.1 Candidatus Neoflavobacterium equi
AACAATAAAAAAAGGAGGGCAATTGCCCTCCTTTTTTTATTGTTTATTTTTCAAGGTTACTTATTTATTTCTTAAAGTATTCCTAACAATACCTTTTCATCCAAGGCTTATTTTTATAAATATAAATTATACGCCATGAAATACTTAGTACTGCTTTTGGTGTTTGTGTCTTGGAAGAGTTCCTATGCACAACAGCAAATTAGAGGTCGTGTTTATGATAAAAACCTACCACTACAAGGTGTGGTCATCACAAATTTAGACACAAAAGAAATTGTAATGTCCAATTTAGATGGAGACTTTGAAATTCAAGTCTTGGTTGGGCATCTTTTAGAAATTGAGAAAGAAGGCTATGAAACCATAGACTTTCAAATTGAAAACCTCAATTCCATCTTCCTTCAATTACATCCAATTCAATCCCAAGACTTAGATGCGGTAGTCATAACCGCCTTGGGAATCGGGAAAAAACAGAAACGCTTGGCATATGCCGTACAAGAAGTGTCCACAGAAGTTATGGAAAACTTGACTACTCCAAGTCTTTCTAATCTACTAACGGGTCAAGTCTCTGGATTGTACGTTTCCAATCCCACAGGAATGCAACAAGCTCCACAATTTACTTTAAGAGGAAAGACACCGCTGATAGTTCTTGATGGAATTCCAGTTTCTCAAGAAGTTTATGAAGCGTTGTCTCAGAACAACATTAGGGATATTCAGGTTTTAAAAGGCACAACAGCCTCTGCATTATATGGTTCCCGTGGCCGCAACGGAGCCATTTTAATTACCTCCAAAATCCCAAAGAAAAAGGGAGTTGAAGTGGAGTTTACACAACAAACCATGGTGTCTGCTGGTTTTTTACAATTTCCCAAAACACAAACACAATATGGTAACGGTTCCAATGGTAAATATGAATTTTGGGACGGTAGAGACGGCGGTATAAATGACGGAGACATGATTTGGGGACCAAAATTAGATACAGGTTTGATGTTGCCACAGTGGAATTCTCCCATACGGAACCGCAATACAAATGAAATCATTCCTTGGTACGGGTCTGTTGAAGGTAGTGCTTATAATGATAGATCCTCCTTTGAAAGAGTGCCAATCCCATGGGAATATCACAATAATCTAAATAATTTTTTAAGAACAGCTGTGATAGACAACACCACATTTTCTGTCAATTCAAAAGGGGAATTTGGAAGTTATAGACTCGCTGCAAATTTAGTGAATACTACAGACCGCATCCCGTCTTCAAAACTTCATCGTGGCGGGATATCATTAAATACCACTTCGCAGGTGTCTCCCAAATTAGATATACAAACCTCATTGGCATACAACAGAAGTTACACACCAAATAGACCAAATTATGATTACAATCCCAGCTCACATATGTACACGACATTAATATGGATGGGAAATGATGTAAATGGTACTGATTTAAAAAACAATCTTTGGGTTCCTGGACAAGAAGGTTTCAGACAGGCAAATTGGAATTACGCTTGGTATAACAATCCCTGGTTTGGAACAACCTATTTTAAAAACATAAGACATGTTCATGTTGTAAATTCACAAGTAGTCTTGAATTATAAAATCAATCAAGATTTTAGTTTGAGAAGTAGGGGATCTTTAGTAGTAGATAAGACACAAAGTGAAACTCAAAGTCCCAAATCATATTTTAATTATACGGCACCTCGCACAGGACAATATGCCCAAAGGCAATCAACAAAACAAGCGGTTGATTATGATGTTTTAGTTACCTATGACAAGCAAATATCTCCAAATTGGACTTTAAACATCAATGGAGGTGGCTCCGGATATTATTATGATTACAATTATTTATCTGCACAGACAGACGGTCTTCTGATCCCCAATTTAAATAACCTATCCAATTCAATCGGTGCTATTACAGGCTCAAACAACCAATCAAGGAGAGCTATTTACAGCATTTATGCTACTGCAGAAATTGGAATTCACGATGCTATTTATTTGAATTTAGCTTCTAGAAATGATTGGTCTTCCACCTTGCCTTCAAATAACAGATCTTTTTTTTACCCCTCCACCTCAGTTAGTGTATTGCTATCTTCTTTATTTGACTTTCCTCAACAGTTAAATCTATTAAAGATGTATGCATCTTGGGCACAAGTTTCAAATGATTTGGATCCTTTCTCTCTGAGGTCTTATTACCGCTCAAATGGCACCTCATTCAATGCCAATCCCATGAGTTATTACCCGTCACTACTTATAAATCCTAACATTTCTCCAGAATCGTCCTTGGCTACAGAAGTAGGTTTGCAGACCATAGCTTATGACAATAGAGTTCAGTTTGGATTGACTTATTATCACACCAAAGATATTAATCAAATCATTAGACTTCCAATTTCAGAGGCCTCTGGATTTTTAAACAGGATGGAAAATGGAAATGAATACACCACAAACGGTTTGGAATTGAATGCTAATATGACGTGGATAAATAGAAAAAATTTCAGATGGAAAACAGCGGTAAATTGGAGTAGGAGTGTGCAGCGCATCACTGCGATCAATCAAAGTGAAGATCGCTATGGAAATTTAAAAATTGGAGATCGTGTAGATGCATATTATGCCTTTCAATGGGAAAAAGCTGCAGATGGAAATTTGATCTTAAATCCAACTACAGGACTTCCAACAAGACACAATTACTTGGCTAATTTAGGCCATCTAAACCCAGATTGGACTTTTGGAATTAACCAAGAATTCAAATATAAAAATTGGAATTTGAATGTTGGCGTTGACGGTAGTATAGGCGGCATTATGCGTTCTGAAGTTGTTGAGAAAATGTGGTGGGGCGGGAAACATCCCAATTCAACAACTTACAGGGATGAAGAATACAACAGCGGTGGTTTTGTATACGTTCCTCAAGGTGTCAATGTTGTATCAGGTAGCGTAGATTATGATGTCAATGGAAATATACTTTCAGACACCAGGGTTTATACCCCACATACCACAGCAATGAGTTGGCAAACATGGGCACAAAACTATCCTTATTTAGCAAGAGTTACACAGGCTGAAAGTGCTGTTTTCGCCAATGTTTTTGACCGAACTTTTATAAAATTACGTTCCGTGGTATTGGGATATGATTTTACATCCATGTTCAAAGAATCTTCTTGGGTTACTGCTTGTTCAGCAACGCTATCTGCATACAATCTGGCCATGTGGAAAAAATCTAAAAATTTATTCTCTGATCCAGATTATCAGGTTGATCCCAATAAGAGCAGTCAGAATGATTTACAAGATCCCGCTACCCGATGGATTGGAATTGGTGTGAATTTTAAATTTTAAATGCAGGGATATGAATTTAAAAATACGAACACTAAACTTTTTTAAGCCATGATAAAAAATACGTATAAACCCAGTTTCTATTCTATTTATTTTTTGTGTCTGTTTCAATTCTTTTGCAGCAGTTGCGAATCTGATTTAGATAAGATAAATGAAAATCCAAATTTTTCAGAAACAGTTTCACCACAACTTCTACTTACTGCAGTATCTGCACATGCATTTAAAGTCTCAGAGCTAGCTCCAATGTATGCCTCCCGTATGGTTATAGGAATTGGTGAAGAAAACACTTTTCAATATTACAAATGGAGTAATGGAACAATGAGCAATTACAACCAATTGATGCAGTTGCAAAAAATGACAGAGGAGGCAGAAAAGATTAACAATGCCAATTATAAGGCTTTAGCGTTGTTCCTAAAAAGTGTATATTTCTTTGATTTAACGTTGAGATTTGGAGACATCCCATTTTCAGATGCATTGAAAGCTGAAACGCACCAAATGTTTCATCCAAAATATGATAGTCAAGAGCAAGTTTTTGAGGGCATCCTTTCATATTTGCAAGAAGCTAATGAGTTGATCAATACATCGGATGTGATTTTAGGCGATATTATATTTCAAGGGGATGTATTACAGTGGAAAAAATTAATCAACGCCTTTAGATTAAAAGTTTTGATCACGCTTTCAAACAAAGATAGGGTTGGAGGTTTTGAAGTGGCTTCCACGTTCAGAACTATTTTTGAATTGGAAGAATTGATGCTTTCTGATAAAGACAATGGGAGTTTGGTTTTTTATGACGCAACCTCAAGCCGTTATTCTCAATTTAACAACAGTAGTTACGGTTCCAGTTTATATATGTCTTCATTTATAGTGGAACAATTACAGCAATGTGAAGACCCAAGGCTTTTTGTGTTTGCACAGCCTACAGCTTCAGCCTTAGAACGCAATGAATCCCTAACTGCATTTTCATCTTATAATGGGGGAAATCCAATTTCTCAATATGCCGCAAATGCGTTATTGGTAGCTGATAAAAATATATCTAAAGTTCAATCTCGTTATTACCTTGATCCCATCAATGAGCCTCACAGTCTATTGGGTTTTTCAGAACAACAATTTATTTTGAGTGAAGCTGTTTTAAGAGGATGGATTCCAGGTGATGCCGTCACTTATTACGAATCTGGAATCGTCAATTCATTCAAATTTTATCAGGACAATCCTTTGGTTTCAAGTGCGTTATTTGATGGTTTTAATCCCTCTGAATATTTAGAGCATAACAAAGTTAAATTGAGTGTTTCTGATTCATTTGAAAATAATTTAGAAAAGATTATTTTGCAAAAATATTTAACGTTATTTCACCAGGGAAGTTGGACGTCTTATTTTGAATACTTAAGAACTTCTTTTCCAAATTGGCCGATTGATGCAGCTTCACCGGCATTAAAACGCTGGAGGTATCCTTTGTCAGAATACAACAATAATATTAGCAACTTACAGGAAGCATTAAACAGGCAATTTGGAGGATCAGATTCCGTTATTGAAGCAACTTGGTGGTTGAAATAGACAAGATTATAAGTTTTAAATTTTACACATAAATTAAAATATATGAAAATTTTACATTTATTGGTAATGAGATTATTTCTTAATGTTATGCAGGCTCAAGAATCAAAAGTAATTGTCGTTACTTTGGACGGATTGCGCTGGCAAGAACTCTTTCAAGGAGCCGACAAAGATTTGATATCCGACAAAAAATACACTGAGGATCCCAAACGTTTAAAAGACCTCTTTTTTGATAGTGATGCCTCAAAACGCCCTGTACAATTGTTTCCGTTTCTGCATTCTTCCACTGTTCAAAGTGGTTGGGTTTTGGGCAATAGAAGTCAGGGGAGTGTAGTGCAACTTTCCAATAAGTTTTTAGTTTCAGCACCTGGATACAATGAAATCATCACAGGATTGAAAGATGATGCAGTAGTTTCAAACAATAAAAAAAGGGACAATCCAAATGTCTCCGTCTTTGAATTGGCACAACAAGATATACGCTTTAAAGATAAGGTAGCTGTTTTTGGAAGTTGGGAGCTCTTTCCTTACATATTCAATGAGAAACGCAGTAACCTTCCCGTTAATGCCGGATATAGAACCGCAAGCCATTCAAATTTATCAGCAGCAGAAGTGCAGATAAACGCCATGCAAAGACTCACTCCAAAAAGATGGCAAGGCGTGCGCTATGATGTTTTTACCCACCAATATGCCTTAGAAGCCTTGAAAAATCAAAAGCCCAAACTCTTGTTTGTTGGCTATGGAGAAACAGATGACTTTGCGCATAACGGCCTTTATGATCACTATTTGGAATCTGCGCGAACGGCAGATGAAATGATTAAACAACTTTGGGAGTACACCCAGTCTGATCCTTTTTACAAAGGACAAACAACTTTTGTAATAACTACAGATCACGGAAGGGGGAATGGATCTTCATGGACGTCACACGGCAAAGGTGTGGACGGGGCAGAAGCGACCTGGATCATCGCTTTTGGAAATCAAATCAACAGTGGACAAGTCAAATCAACAGGTACTTTTGAAGCCAATCAAATTGCGGCAACCATTGCAAAGCTATTGCAGTTGGAATTAAAAGATGCAGGGCAAAAAGGAAAACCGCTATTTTAAATTCTAATACATATATAAAAAGGCAGCTGTAAGGCTGCCTTTTTATATATGTAGAACACAGAAGTGTTTTTATTTGTATTCAGAAACATAGTGAAGTTTCACGCTTGGGAATTTACTTTGCGTCATTTGAATAGAGAATTCAGAATCAGACAAGAAAACCAAAGCACCAAATTTATCTTTAGCTAAGAACTTTTGTTTGATGCGTTTAAATTCAGCAAACTCCTCATTTTTAGGATCTGTAGCCTCAACCCAACATGCTTTGTATGCCGGGAAGTTTTCATACGTACACTTAGCTCCATATTCATGTTCCAAACGGTATTGGATAACCTCATACTGAAGTGCACCTACTGTTCCAATTACCTTTCTTCCATTCATCTCCAAAGTAAACAACTGAGCAACTCCTTCATCCATCAATTGATCCACCCCTTTTTCAAGTTGTTTAGATTTTAATGGGTCAGCGTTGTTGACATATCTGAAGTGTTCTGGAGAGAAACTTGGAATTCCTTTAAACTGCATGTTTTCACCTTCAGTTAAGGTATCACCAATTTTAAAGTTTCCAGTATCGTGCAAACCGACAATATCACCGGCATATGAAATATCAACAATCTCTTTCTTTTCAGCAAAGAATGCATTTGGAGAAGAGAATTTTAAATTTTTGTTCAGACGCACGTGCATATAAGGCTTGTTGCGCTCAAATGTACCAGATACAATTTTGACAAACGCAATACGGTCTCTGTGTTTTGGGTCCATGTTAGCGTGGATTTTAAACACAAATCCAGAGAATTTAGCCTCTCTAGGGTCCACTACACGGGTATCAGATTCTTTTGGTGTTGGAGAAGGAGCGATCTCAACAAAGCAATCCAGCATTTCACGCACACCAAAATTGTTTAAGGCAGAACCAAAAAACACCGGTTGTAAGTTACCGTTTAAGTAAGCCTCACGGTCAAAAGCAGGATATACCTCATGTACCAATTCCAATTCTTCTCTAAGTTTGATGGCTGGTTTTTCACCAACAACATCAACCAATTCTTGAGATTCCAAATCGCTGATTGCAATGGTCTCCTCAATATTTTTTCTGCTGTCTCCGCTAAATAGATTAACGTTCTTTTCCCAGATATTGTAAATCCCTTTGAAGTCATATCCCATTCCAATTGGAAAAGATAGAGGGGTTACATGCAGACCAAGTTTTTGTTCCACTTCATCCATCAAGTCAAAAGCGTCCTTTCCTTCACGGTCCAACTTATTGATAAAAACAATCATTGGAATGTTTCTCATTCTGCAGACTTCAACCAACTTTTCAGTTTGTTCCTCAACCCCTTTTGCAACGTCAATTACAACAATCACAGAGTCAACTGCAGTCAGCGTTCTGAACGTGTCCTCAGCAAAATCCTTGTGACCAGGTGTGTCAAGAATATTGATTTTTTTATCTTTATAATTAAAAGCCAAAACAGATGTTGCAACAGAGATTCCTCTTTGACGCTCAATTTCCATAAAATCTGAAGTAGCTCCTTTTTTGATTTTATTGCTTTTAACAGCTCCAGCTTCTTGAATCGCACCTCCAAAAAGAAGTAACTTTTCAGTTAAAGTGGTTTTACCCGCATCAGGGTGTGCAATAACACCAAAGGTTCTCCTGCGATCTATTTCTTTTATATAACTCATTATTACTGTAATTATTGCTGCATAAG
>JAGHSS010000122.1 GCA_018065745.1 Candidatus Neoflavobacterium equi
AATAAATCTTAATTGAAAAATTTCTAAAGTTAAATCCGTAACTTTGAAAAAATTTTTTCTTTCAAGAATGAGAAAAACCTTACTTTTAGTATTTATAATGCTTGTTGGATGTCTAACTGCATTCAGTCAACAAAAAAAACAATTAAGATTAATTACTACTGATTTCACAGATCACAACGAAAATGAAATTCCAGGTGCAATTGTATTGATTGGGAATGTGCAATTTGAACACGATGGTGCCAATATCTATGGAAAAAAAATATACTTTTTCCAAAAAGAACAGTACGTCAAAGTTTTTGACGCACGCATCATTCAAGGTGATACTGTAACCATGACCAGTACTTATGCAGAGTACAACGGAATTCAAAAATTGGCATTCGCAACCGGAAATGTCAAGTTGCAATCTCCAAACTCTATATTAACTACAGACACAATTTACTACAACAGAAACATCCAAGAAGCTTATTACAACAGCAATGGAACCATTGTTTCTGGAGAAAATGTGTTGAAAAGCAAAAGTGGTAGATACAATGCATTGGACAAGAAATTTATTTTCAGAAACAATGTGGTACTGACCAATCCAAAAGCTAAAATTGAAACCAATCACTTGGATTATTATGAATCTTCAGGACATGCTTATGTTTTTGGAGCGTCTAATATATACAACAAAGACGGGCAACATATTTATACTGAAAACGGATTTTATGACACCAAAAACGACGTTGGTCGTTTGACTAAAAATTCCATTATTTCATACCAAAACAGAACCATCAAAGGTGATATCCTCTATACTGACAAGAGCAGAAATTATGCGTCTGCAACAAACAATGTAGTCATAACTGACACGGTAAACAAAATGGTAGCTACAGGACATTTTGCAGAATTATTTAAGGCAAAAGATTCCATTGTCATTACCAAAAAAGCATTGTTGAAAACC
The DNA here is from genome assembly GCA_018065745.1 of Candidatus Neoflavobacterium equi. Classification (GTDB taxonomy): domain Bacteria; phylum Bacteroidota; class Bacteroidia; order Flavobacteriales; family Flavobacteriaceae; genus Flavobacterium; species Flavobacterium equi. Next base: position 938 of record JAGHSS010000122.1, read on the forward strand.
ATGGTTGAGAAGGACTCTATGTTTTTACACGCTAAGAAATTAGTTGTTACCGGTCCAGAGGGCAAAAGAATTGCAAAAGGGTATAATGACGCACGTATTTTCAAATCAGACATGAGTGCAAAATGTGACTCTATTTTCTCAGACCAGTATGCAGGTATTACTAAATTGATTAGAAAACCGGTTATTTGGAGCCAAGGAAGTCAAATTACAGGAGATATAATCTATCTTGTTGCTGATACCCTAACTCAGAAGATGGACTCCATCAAGGTCCTAAACAATGCCTTTATCATACAAAAGGATACCATTGGTACTGGATACAACCAAATGAAGGGGGTAAACCTGTTTGGTAAATTTAAAAACAACAAATTGAGTCAGGTAGATTTGATAAAAAATACAGAGAGTATTTATTATATGTACAATGACAAAAGTGAGTTGATTGGTATTGACAAAAGTGTTTGTAGCAAGATCAGTCTTTTCATAGAGGACAATAAAATTCAAGAAGTTTTTAAATATGTAAATCCGGATGGATATTCTTATCCTGAAAAAGATTTGCCAGAGAATGCTAGAAAACTAAAGAACTTCAAGTGGCGTGGTGATGAGGAAATCAAAACTTTGGAAGACATATTCCCCAAAGAGGAATTGGAGCTGGATGAGAAGATTAAAAAAGAAAGCATAAAAGCGGTTAGCGCTGATCAAAAGCCGATGAAGGTTAGAGAAGAAACGCTCAATCAAAATGCTGCTGATCCAAAAAAGAATTCAAAAACAAAGAATAAGAAATAAGTAATGACGTCAGATTTTTTTAAATTTCAAGCACAGACATCAAAATATCCGTTGGCCTTGGAGATTTCTCATGCCAAAGGATCTTATATATACAGTACAGACGGCAAAAGCCATCTTGATTTTGTTGCAGGTGTATCTGCCTGTACGTTGGGACACCAACATCCAAGAGTTGTTCAAGCAATAAAGGACCAGGTGGATCAATATGCACACGTAATGGTTTATGGAGAATACATCCAAAAACCGGCACTAGAATTATGTAAAAAATTAGTTGCTGCACTTCCAGCAAATTTAAATAAGGTATATTTAGTCAACTCTGGAACAGAAGCTACAGAGGGCGCATTAAAACTGGCTAAGAGAGCTACTGGTAGAACACAATTGATTTCTTGTGTCAATGCATATCACGGAAACACCATGGGATCCATGAGCGTTTTGGGTAATGAAGAACGCAAGCAAGCTTTCAGACCACTATTGCCAGATGTGGACTTTATCACATTTAACAATGAAGCAGACCTTTTAAAAATTACGGAACGTACTGCGGGGGTAATTTTAGAGACTATTCAAGGTAGTGCAGGATTTATAACACCTGAAAATGATTACTTGAAGAAAGTAAAAAACAGATGTGAAGAGGTTGGTGCATTGTTGATATTGGATGAGATACAACCTGGTTTTGGAAGAACTGGAAAACTTTTTGGATTTCAAAACTACAATATGTCTCCAGACATTGTGATCATGGGTAAAGGAATGGGTGGCGGTATGCCAGTTGGTGCATTTGTTGCCGATGAAAAATACATGGACCTTCTTTCTTTTGATCCAAAATGTGGACACATAACTACTTTTGGTGGTAATCCTGTTATTGCTGCTGCCTGCTTAGCAACATTGGACGAATTGTTGGAAACGGATTTAATGGATCAAATTGCAACCAAAGAAGCCTTGTTCAGATCTTTATTGGTTCATCCTTTAATTACTGGAGTTCACGGAACAGGTTTGATGTTGGCTCCAATGACACCAAGTGCCGACATTACAAATGAGGTCATTTTAAAATGTAAAGACAAGGGGCTGATTTTATTTTGGCTTATGTTTGAAGGAAGAGCCATCAGAATTACTCCGCCTTTAACCATATCTGAAGAGGAGATTGTGGAGGGTTGTCAAAAAATGCTAGAGGCATTTGATGAAGTTTATGCAGAAATGCAAAAAAACGAAACAAAATAAGTGTTAAAAAAAAGCATAATTGCTAAATATAAATTAATTTTATCTATATTTTAGATAAGATCAAACCGGTAGATGATGCAAATAAATAACGAAGAAGAAGAACACAACTTATCCTTGTCGAAATTTGAGTCGATGTTGAAGACTAATAAGATTCTTTTCTTTGATTCAGAAGAGTTTGAAAACATCATACTTCATTACATAGATACTGGAAAAACTAATTTGGCTAAAAAAGCTTTAAAATTAGGAATTGAGCAACATCCGCATTCTACAGGTTTAAAATTGGTTCACGTAGAACTATTGATCTTTGAAGACCAATTGGAAACTGCAGAAAAGATTTTAAATGAGCTCTATGCTATTGAACCTACTAATGAGGAAATATACATTCAACAAGCCAACATTTACTCCAAAAGAGATAAACATGAAAAGGCCGTTGAATATTTAAAAATAGCTCTAAAATACACGGACGACTTTGCAGATGTGTATTCCCTATTGGGAATGGAATATCTGTTTATGGACAACTTAGAGCTTGCTAAAGAAAATTTCATCAAGTGTTTGGAAGTAGACATAGATGATCACAGTGCGCTATACAACATTGTGTACTGCTTTGATTTCTTGGATCAGAATTCAGAGGCGGTTGCCTACTTGAATACCTATATAGACAAAAATCCATATAGTGAAGTTGCTTGGCATCAATTGGGAAGACAACACTACCAATTGAAAGAATTTGAATTGGCTGTTAGAGCATTTGATTATGCAACTTTGATTGATGATCGCTTTATTGGCGCACATTTAGAGAAGGCAAAATCACTGGAAAAATTGAAGCGTTTTGATGAGGCTATCGCGTCTTATGAAATCACGCTTGAACTTGATGATCCAACTGCTTATGCCTATTTGAGAATTGGTAAATGTCACGACAAAAATAAATCTCATGAGATGGCACTTCAATTTTATTTGAAAGCTGTACATGAAGACCCACAATTGGATAAAGCTTGGATCTGTATTACAGATCACTACATTCAAATGAAAAATTTTGAAAAGGCTTTATACTATGTAAACAAGGCATTGACCATTGACAATGAGAACAAGATCTATTGGAAACGCTATGGTGCAATTAACAAGGCATTATCACTTTTTGAAGAAGCTGAAACTGGATACAGAAAAGCGGTTGAATATGGTGATTTTGAATTGGACACGTGGTTGTTTTGGATCGACTTATTACAGTTCTTAGGAGAGAATGACAGCGCATTACACACCTTGGTAAATGCAAGTGAATATTTCCCTGATGAATATGATATTGAATACAGAATTGCTGGATTGAATTTTATCAAAGAAGAATTGGAAGTGGCAGAAGATCATTTGTTGAAAGCGCTTTCCTTAAGTTTTAACAACAGAGACGTTCTTTTTGAATTGTTCCCAAATTTGATTGACGACCATTTGGTGAACCGAATCATTTTAAATTTCAATAATTTAAAAAATTCATAACTATAATATCAACAACAAAAATTTATATTTACGGTTAATAGGATACTATTAACCGTAATTTTTTTTATATGAAGAGATCAAAGCTGTATGGACTTGTTGGAAAAAATATTGATTATTCCTTCTCCCCTAAATACTTTAAAGAAAAATTTAAAAAAGCACAGATAAAAAATCACGAATACACCATTTTTGATTTGAAAGAAATTGATGCTTTGTCTGGAGTAGTAGAAAATCCAAATTTGAAGGGTTTCAATGTCACCATTCCCTACAAGGAAACCATCATGCCGCTTTTGGATAAGATCTCTAAAAACGCAAAAAAAATTGGTGCGGTAAACACGGTTAAAATTTCTAAGAAAGGAAAAACCAAAGGGTATAATACGGACTATTACGGATTCCAAAAATCTTTGGCTCCGCTTCTTAAAGAACACCACAAAAAAGCCTTAATCTTGGGTACAGGAGGTTCTAGCAAGGCGGTAGCATATGGGTTGAAGAAACTAGATATCCAATGTGCGTTTGTTTCAAGGGATCCACAAAAAACCAAGTATTCCTATGAAGACTTAACAGCAGACGTTTTTAACGAGTATCACATTGTCATCAATACGACTCCTGTGGGAACGGCTCCAAATATTGAAGAGGCACCAAACTTAAACTATGAATTGTTCACAGCCCAACACATTGCATATGATTTGACGTACAACCCTAGTGAAACCAAATTTTTGAAATTGGCCAAAGCACGTGGAGCTCAAATAAAAAACGGCTATGAAATGTTGGTTCTTCAAGCTGAAAAATCTTGGAAAATTTGGAATGAAACTCAAAAGTAATAAGTTATTTCTTACCTGATAAAAAGCGTTAAACAATATAAAATAGTATAAAGTAGTATTGCAATAAACTCAAGTAAGCCTGAAAATAGTTGACAAATGACCTTTTTTATTCTAAAAATTCAAAAGAAATCTTGATTAGTTTGGCTCTTTTCTTTATCTTTCGGATATAATAAAACAACCTAATACATTTTTGAGATGTTAGAACAGAATGATAACCTGCAATTTGCAGATGGAAAACCAGAAGAAGAAAACCAAAATCAAACAAACTTACAAGAGGTGCTTGATGCTATAAACAACACAAATGCTGAAGAGAATGAGGATGAGGCCATCAAAATTGGTCAGGAAATCCCTATGCTGAATTATGAAGCGTTGTCTTTGGAAAGTTTGGTTGAAGAATTGAAGCATTTAACAGATACTCAAAAGGTGATGTCGATTAGAAATCACGTGGATGAGATTAAAAAAGTGTTCTTGCAAAAATATCATTATTTCATTGATGAGAAACGCGATGAGTACAGCAATGAAAACAACGGTGACACTACTGGATTTGAATATCATTTACCTGCTAAAAACAAATTTGACGAGATATACACCCATTACAAAGAACAACGAAACACACATTATAACAACTTACAGAAAGACCTAAAGTCTAATTTGAGTTTGAGAGAGGAATTAATTGAGGAGTTAAAATCCTTGATTGAAACCCCACAGGACAGCATACAAGACACGTTGAAACAAATCAACGACATCAAGGAACGCTGGAAACACGCGGGTCCAATTCCAAGAGATAAGTACAACCACGTGTGGAACAACTTCCACTTCCATGTGGAGCGCTTCTATGACCAATTAAATTTGGACAGAACACACCGCGATTTGGATTTGAAGAACAATTTGGATCAAAAGGTGAAAATCATTGAGAAGGTGAAAACCTTGCTTTCTGAACAAGACATCAACAAAGCATTTAGAGAACTGCAAACCCTTCACAAAATATGGAAGGAAGAGATTGGTCCGGTTCCCAAAGAAAAACGCGAAGAAATCTGGAATGAATTTAGTGAATTAACGAAGCAAATTCACGACAGACGTGAGGAGTTTTTCAACGTGATCAAAGAGAAAGAAATGGTGAACTTGGCAAAGAAAAAAGCCATTATTGCTAAAATAGCTTCTCTGAGCGAAGAAAAAATCAACTCCCACTCTGGATGGCAAAATCAGATCAAACACATTGAAATTTTGAGAGAGGCTTTCTTTAATACGGGAAAGGTTCCTACTGAAATCAATGAACAAACTTGGGCGGAATTCAAACAGGCGGTAAGAGATTTTAATGCTCATAAAAACGCGTTTTACAAAGACATTAAAAAGAACCAACAAGACAACCTCAACAAAAAAATGGCGCTGTTGGAACGTGCTAAAGAATTAAAAGATTCTAATGACTTCCAAGCGACAACCCCTTTGATGAAACAGATTCAAGAGGAGTGGAAAACCATTGGTCACGTGCCAAGAAAACACTCTGACTTGGTATGGAAAGAGTTTAAAGATGCTTGTAACTATTACTTTGATCGTTTTAACAAAAAGAAAAACGAAAATAACGAGGAGGAGACAACGGCATTTGAAAATAAAAAGGCTTTCTTAGAAGATCTAAAATCATATGAGTTGACTGGTGATCACAAGGTGGATCTTGACCACATCAAAAAGCATATTGAAAACTGGAAATCACTTGGTAAGGTGGCTCAAAACAGACGTCATATTGAAGGGAAATTCAACAAAATTTTGGATGCGCTTTTTGACAAATTAAGCCTTTCTAAAAAGGATGCTGACTTGGCTAAGTTCAACAATAAGATGGAACAAATTTCAAGTAATAAGGATCAGAAATCGCTTTATAACGAACAGATTTTTATTCAGAGAAAGGTGGAAGAATTGCAACAAAACATCTTCCAATTGGAGAATAACATTCAATTTATTACCAATGCTAAAAGTGACAATCCGTTGGTAAAAGAAATATACAAGAACATTGAAAAACACAAGGAGGAACTTGCTACTTGGAAAGAGAAGCAACAACACCTGAGAAATATCAAATTAGACTAGGTCTAAAAATTGAAAAAAGCCATCTTAACTGATGGCTTTTTTTTTGTGTTGTTATTTACAAATCAATCTGAAGACGCCCGCGTAAAGGATGGTAGCGGCATCCTTTTGGGTGGCGCGCCACCCAAAAGATATAGCGTACAGCCTGACGCATTTCATGAGCGCAGCGAATTTAAATGGGGAACGCC
>JAGHSS010000227.1 GCA_018065745.1 Candidatus Neoflavobacterium equi
CTTTTGAACTGCAAATGGCTGAAGCGACGGCTATACTATTTACTCCAGCATCCAGAACCTTTTTTATGTTTTTTAAATTCATATCTCCAATTCCAATCAAAGGTTTTTGCGTTTGGAGTCTTATTTGTTTGATGCCGTCAATTCCCCAAGGGGCTAACGTATCCCTTTTGGTTGCAGAATTAAAGACTGGACTGATGCCAAAATGATGTGCATAATTGACTTCTTGTGTTTGAAATTGCGTGAGGTTTTCAATGGAATATCCAATCAATTTGTTGGGAAACAAGTTGCTGATTGCGCTGGGGGATACATCAGTTGTTCCCACGTGAACACCAGCTGCATCAATGTGGTGAGCTACTTGTAAATTGTCGTTGATGATGATTGGAATCCCATATTTGGATGCAACTTCTTTGAGTTGGCAAGCCCTATATGTGAATTGTGCGGTGCTGCATTTTTTTTCGCGAAGTTGAATGAGATCCACGCCTCCTTTAATGGCTAGTTCAGCTACCTTTAAAAAGGAATGGTGTAAACAGGACTGTTCAGACAAAACCAAATACAGGGGATAGGGGAAGTCTTCATGCAGATTCATAGCTGTCTTTTTTTAAGTTGGTAAGAAACTCTTTTTCAGTGATGGAATACAGTAAGTCAAGTATGTTTGTCTGTAGTGTTCCCGGTCCGCTTGCTCTTTTTTCTGCCAATTCTCCAACTACACTTAGCAAGGCAACCGCAGTTACAGCTGCTTCATAAAAATGATCATTTACACTTACAAAAGCGCCTATTAAGGCTGTGGCGGTACATCCCAATCCAGTGACTTGGGTCATGAGTTGGTGACCGTTTTTAATGGATGTTATCTCTGAGCCACAGATGATGAAATCCACAGCACCTGATATACAAACAATGGTCTGAAATTTATCAGCTAAAAATTTACCTGATGCCAGTGCTTCACTACTATGGTGGTAACTGTCCACACCTTTGCTCTGAGAAATACCTGCATTTGCCAAGGCCATAATTTCTGAGGCGTTACCTCTGACAACTGTAGGACGCATTTTTAGCAAATCCAATGCTTTTGACGTTCTGAATTTTGAAGCTCCGGCACCTACTGGATCCAAAACCCAAGGTTTAGCTATCGCACTTATTTCTGAACATGCTATTTTTGTACTTTCAAACAAAGCATCATCCATCGTGCCGATGTTTACAACAAGAACATTCGCGATGTTTGCCAAATCTTCAAATTCTGCTTTTTCATGAGACATAATGGGCAGTGCACCAATAGCTAATAACGCATTTGCAGTGTTATTCATAACAACTTGGTTGGTGATGTTCCAAACCAAGGGTTTGTACAGACGGACGTGCTGGATGTTTTTGCAGATGTTATTTACCATAGTATGTGATTTTATAGCTAGGCAATACACTGTTGTAATGAAGAGTCTTCAAGCAACGGTTGTTACTTGGTGTTTGTTGTGCTTTTCCCTACGCTAGTTTGAACTAGATCAGGTTCTAAGAGACTCTCTCAATTCCTTTTACAGAATACCCCTAAAGCTTTTTTTAAAAGTAATAGATTTCACAATTAGATGCAAGAAATTATTTATATATTTTAAACATAAACCTCTATATAACACATACTTACAACATCATATAGATAATTTGTTATAATTTTTTCATAGAAGGGATAGAATCTGAAATCAGTGTAATTGTTTTAGAATTATTGCATTGGAATACCATTTGAATGCTCCTTAAAACATAGGAATTAACGCAGCTGTAAAAGAAGACACCTATTGTTAAAAACAGAAGAAAATCATGAATTTCATTTTACAAGATTTTGAAGTGATCTTCTAAAAAATCAAAGAAAAGGGAATAAACAAAAAACCCAACACTATTGCTAGTATTGGGTTTTACCTTGTGGCGGAGAAAGAGGGATAGCCTCTTTTACATCGTATGCATTATAAATATTATAGTCCAATTTTATAATTGAAGTGAGCACTTCATTAAGAAAGTTTTTAAATTAGATTGCAATCCTTGATTCAATATCAAAT
>JAGHSS010000315.1 GCA_018065745.1 Candidatus Neoflavobacterium equi
GCATAATACTTCTCCCTCAAAAAAAAAAAAATAAAAATGAGTTTAGTTAAATTAGCAATTGAAGGTATCTCATACAGCCAAACACAAAATGGCGCCTATGCTCTTATACTCAATGAAGTGGACGGTGATAGAAAATTGCCAATCGTTATTGGAGCTTTTGAAGCGCAGTCTATAGCCGTTTCTCTTGAAAAAGAATTGAGACCACCAAGACCATTGACGCATGATTTGTTTAAAAATTTTGCTGACCGTTTTGATATCGTTGTAAAACAAGTAATTATTCACAAATTAGTAGATGGTGTTTTTTATTCCAGCCTAATCTGTGAAAGAGATCGCATTGAAGAAATTATTGACGCCAGAACTTCTGACGCAATAGCTCTTGCGCTGAGATTTAATGCACCCATTTTTACATACAAAGGAATACTAGACAAAGCTGGAATCCTAATCAAGTCAAACTTGAAAGTGGATGACAAAATGAATGATGAGGACAACAACGACCCGCTTTCTGACTTTGAACCTTTTGATGACAATGAAACTTCAACAACGGTAATGAATCCTTATGACAGCTACTCTACTGATGATTTGAAAGACTTGATGGAAAAAGCCATCAACAATGAAGATTATGAAAAGGCGGCTAACATAAGAGATGAAATAACCAACAGAGAATCATAAATAACAGCACATGAAACAATACATAGATTTAGTAAAACATGTTCTTGAACATGGAAATCAAAAAGGGGACAGAACAGGAACCGGAACTAGAAGTGTTTTTGGATACCAAATGCGTTTTGACCTCCAAGAAGGGTTTCCTATGGTAACCACCAAAAAGTTACACCTCAAATCTATTGTACATGAATTGTTATGGTTCCTGAAAGGGGAAACCAATATAAAATACCTCCAAGATAATGGAGTGAAAATCTGGGATGCTTGGGCAAATACAAACGGTGACCTTGGTCCTGTTTATGGCGCACAATGGAGAAATTGGAACAATGAAGAAATTGATCAAATAATAGAAATTGTACACACGCTAAAAACCAACCCCAACAGCAGACGCATGATGGTTTCTGCTTGGAATCCAAGCGCGCTTCCTGATGATAAATTGAGTTTTGAAGAAAATGTAGCCAATGACAAACAGGCACTTCCACCCTGCCACGCACTTTTTCAATTTTATGTAGCAGATGGAAAACTTTCCTGCCAGTTGTACCAAAGAAGTGCTGACATATTTCTTGGCGTGCCATTCAACATAGCGTCTTACGCGCTTTTGACATTAATGATGGCACAGGTTTGTGATTTACAGCCTGGAGAATTCATCCACACTTTTGGTGACGCACACATTTACAACAACCACATCAACCAATTGAATGAACAAATTAGCAGAGAACCAAAACCTTTGCCAACAATGCGTTTAAACCCAGAAATCAAAGATATTTTTGATTTTAAATTTGAAGATTTTGAATTGATAAACTATGAAACCCACCCGCACATAAAAGGACAAGTTTCTGTTTAAAAAATTGCGCTGACCAAAATTTAAAAAGCCTTTGGGCGTTATAAAATAAAAAAAACTATGGAAAACATACAATTGGAACAACACGAGCTTTATGAGAATGCAAGAAGAAGAATAAAGCAAAAAAAACGTCTTTATTTTCACTTTGTATTGTTAGTTGTAGGCGCCTTGTTTTTCTTCATAGCAAACAAATGGCTTGATGTATATCCAGAACAAAACTGGTTTGTATGGGCTATTGTAGCGTGGACCTTCCTTTTCATCATGCACTTCATAAAAGTATTCATTACAGATACATTCATGAACAAAACTTGGGAAAGACAGCAAATTGAACGATTGGTTCAAATGCAACAAAAGAGAATAATAGAGATTGAAAAAGATTTCAATCTTAAAAATAACATCACGAATTAATGATCCATCTTATTGCCGCAATTGGCAACAATAACGAATTGGGAAAAAACAACGATATGTTGTGGCACCTACCAAACGACTTTAAACATTTTAAAGACCTGACAACTGACAACTACATCATCATGGGTAGAAAGACGTTGGAGAGCTTGCCAAATGTTTTAAGCAACAGAATACACATCATTATCACCACGCAAAAACACTATTGCGCTCCCAAAGGTTGTATTGTAGTACACAGTTTGGAAGAGGCTTTAGAAATTACAAAAGACCAAGCTAACACCTTTGTAATTGGCGGCGGAGAAATTTACAGACTTGCTTTAGACAAAGCAGACGTTATTGACCTGACACGTGTAGACGCTTCTTTTGAAGACGCTCAAATTTTCTTCCCAGAAATTGATATGAATAAATGGGAATTAAAACACAAAGAAGACCACACTGCTGATGACAAACACAAATACAACTACAGTTTTGAAACCTTAGTTAGAAAATAATACACCAAAAAAGGGACGATTTAAATCGTCCCTTTTTTTTCAATATATCTCAAAAAAAAAGAGGATGTCACCAAAATGGGACACCCTCTTTATGCAAGCAATTTTTGAAAAAACCTTCTTTCAAAAAAAATAAAATCTTAGTAGTGAATTTTATATACTTAATAC
>JAGHSS010000164.1 GCA_018065745.1 Candidatus Neoflavobacterium equi
GATTGTATTCGCAATTTTGTATGAGAAATTACAGATATGTAGTTTAATACAATACAAATTGCCATGAAAAAATTACTATTTCTTTTGATCCTTTTAAATGCATTTCAATCCAAAGCACAATTGAGTCCTCCAGGTTTAGGAGACGGAAAAGCCGGAAGTTGGATGGCCGTTGGTGTAAACCAAGATTTGAAAGACGACAAATCCACAACCGCGACAACCTATTTTGGTGTGGGTAGAAAAAGTGATTATACAGATTACAATTTGGTAGAGATGCCTTCTATTGTAGTGATCAATCAAGAATTTTATCACAAATTAAATTCCAATTTAAAAGTTTCGTATGCATTGAGCTATAGAAACCAACAGGAAATTAAATTGAATAAAGAAACCAATATCAAAGATAAGATCACCAAACAAGAAGTTCGAGCATACGGAAGATTAGCTTACAGTTTTAAAAGCAATAACATCAAATATACACAAACGATTCGTGAAGATATTAGAAAGTTCTATGATGGAAATTGGAATAACGCAGAAGAAACGCTTCAATTGCGCACCCGTTTCAAAACACAGATCGGGTTTGCATTAGACAGCAAACACATACACAATATGACATTAGGAGCTGAAGCACTTTTTATTAGCAGCCAAGAAGTAGGGACACATGATTGGTCAAAATTTAAGTACAATGAATCCAGGTTCACCTTGTTTTACACCTTAAAACCAAAAGAAATGCCTGTAGAATTTTCTGTTGGATATATGAATAACCTCATAGAAAAAGGAGATACACACGCGGTTCATTACGCTGCTGTGAGTGTGGTATGGAACAATTTATTTTAAGCTGATGCTATGAATCTCTTTTAGATTTTAAAAGAGATTCTTTATAAGCATCTCTGTAAGAATGCGCTTCCTTGTTGCGCACAGGTTTTTTCAAACTTGGCGCCTTTGCCTCCTCCTCCACCTGTGACTCCTTAGCCTTGTCAACTATATTTTTAATTGTAAATTTCATACAGCAAATTTAAGGATATTATCGACATTCACGCAAAGCTTGTTTCCCAATATTTTAGAAGAAATCTATAGGGTATTTTTGTAAACAATGCCATTTTTGATAATCACTTTGAAATTTTGTTCCGGGTCTTCAATAAGGTTTATATTCTCTAGTGGATTTCCTTGAACCAAAATTAAATCAGCATAAGTACCTTTAGACAATTCCCCGATTTTACCATCTGGATAAGGATTTCTTTTCCCGCATAATGACATCAGTTCACCATTTGTTGACGTTGCCATTTTTAGAATTTCATAGGGTGTAAACCAACGTTTCAGTTTTGCCAATTGTTTCCCTTGTTTGTTTGCCAATGCAGCATCAAAGAGACAATCAGTACCCCAAGCAACCTTGATATTGTATTTTTTTGCCAACTTATACGCATTATCCGTTCCATTAGTCATTTCAAGTAATTTCTTTTCGTTGGCAGATCCATGTTCATAGGAAATGGCATCGTCATCATTTAAAAACGGCTGTAAACTCCACCAAATTCCTTTTTCAGCCATGAGTTTCACAGAGGCTTCATCTGCCAATTGGCCGTGTTCAATACATTTGACCCCAGCATGAATTGCAGTTTGAATAGCTTCAGGAGTGTAAGCATGCACGGTCACATAAGTCCCCCATTTTTTAGCAGCACCAACCGCAGCTTCAAACTCTTCCTTGGTATATTGCATCACGTCCAATGGATCATAATTGGATGCGACACCCCCACCCGCCATCAATTTCAGTTGGGTCGCGCCCTGTCTCAATTGTTCTCTAGCTCTTAGGAGCACTTGATCTACACCATCAGCAATACTTACCATGCCGTTTTGTTCAGCATAAGACATGGAACCCAATTTTCTAGGAACATCTGTGGGCATACCAAAGTCGCCATGACCTCCTGTTTGTGATAAGAACGCACCACTTGAATACACACGTGGACCATCACACAAGCCCATATCAATTGCTTTGGCCAAAGAAAGTGAGCCACCGCCCAAATCCCTAACTGTAGTAAATCCCCTCAGCAACTGTCTTTTTGCAGCAGCTGCAGCATACATATTTAAAAATGCAAAATCAAAACCCATTGCCTGAGCTTGAGAAATAGATTCAAAAAGTAGATGCGCGTGTGCATCAATCATTCCTGGAATAACATAGCCACCTTTCCCATCAATGATTTGAGTATCAGCAGAAACTGACTTAACATTGGGACCGATTTCTTGTATCAGATGATTTTTAACCAAGACATTACCTTTAATTAGCTTAGCATCTTTACCATTAAATACAGACACGTTATTCAGTAAAATGTACTGATCTTTTTGTTGTGCAACCAATGCGTAATGGAGCAGAAACACCCCATAAAAAAGTATTTTTCTTAACATATTTAACAATTTTATAT
>JAGHSS010000102.1 GCA_018065745.1 Candidatus Neoflavobacterium equi
GCATATTCAAAAGTATAACCATCTGCATCAGTCATCACAATTTTCATGTTGATGGCTTTTTTGTCGGCCATAGTTTTTGGGTGTTTCTTTTGAAGTACAAATTCACAATCAGAAACCCAACGCACCGTTGCTGTGTCAGTAACGCCGTTAAATGTTTCTATTTGAATACTGTCATTGCGCTCAAATATGGATACGTGATCCTTTCCATTTACGGTCTGTTTGAACTCAAATTTTCCAGTTTTAAAATCTGCACATTCCAGTTGTTGATTGTAACAACCAAACAGCAAAGCTGCTAAGGGTAAAATATATAGTTTTTTCATTTAATTTTCAGTATCGTTAAACAACGCATCCGTTATAGTTTTTAGTCCTTTAAATGCTGTGAATGCAGAAACGGCACACATGATAATTCCCAATCCAAGAATGGGGATAAAAAATGGATGTCCCTCATTTTTAAACGATGAAAAAATGACCATTGGGCCGATGAATAAAAATGGAAATGCAAAAATTATTTTTTTGATTCCTTTCATCATCAAATTTTTATTACTTGCCATATTCTAGAGAATTAAAGTGTTCTACTGCTTTTCTTACGGAGCCTTGTTTTAATAATAAATCTTTGGCTGTTTCATAAGTAACGTCAATTTGATCCATAATCATACGCGTACCACGGTCAATCAACTTGACATTGCTCAATTGCATGTCAACCATTTTGTTGCCTTTTACCTTTCCTAATTGTATCATAGTTGCGGTAGATATCAGGTTCAAAACCAATTTCTGTGCAGTTCCCGCTTTCATTCTGGAACTTCCAGTAACAAATTCAGGTCCCACAATGACTTCAATTGGAAATTTTGCGGTTTTAGAAAGGGGACTTCCTTGATTGCAGCTGATGCTTGCCGTTTTTATGTTGTTGGCATTACATGCTTCCAAACCACCAATTACATAAGGGGTAGTTCCAGAGGCAGCAATTCCCACCACAATATCGTTGGAATTGATTTGATAAGCTTCTAAATCCTTCCAAGCTTGAGCAGTGTCGTCTTCAGCAAATTCAACAGCTTTTCTAATCGCGACATCTCCACCGGCAATAATTCCAACAACCAAGTCTTGTGCAACGCCAAATGTTGGAGGACACTCTGAGGCATCCACAACACCCAATCTTCCAGAAGTACCTGCACCGATATAAAACAACCTACCGCCATTTTTCAATTGATTCACTACCTGATTTACCACCACCTCAATTTGAGGTAATGCAGCCTCAACAGCTAGTGGAACCATTTGGTCTTCGCGATTGATATTGGTCAACAAGGTGTTAACAGACATTTTTTCCAAGTCGTTGTACTTAGAGCTTTGTTCTGTAGTCTTTATAAAGTTTTCCATGGGAAAGGTGTTTGTTCAAAGGTACAAACTTGAGCGCACTCAAGCTTAAAATTTTACATAAAAGAAGCAAACAAAATACCGGCGATGATCGCAGATAATTTGGCCAAATTAAATTTGTGTCCCTCGTTGCTTTCAAAGATAATTGTAGCAGATATATGAAATAAGATTCCAATAACCACAGCAGATATCTGAGTTTGGTATTCTTGTAAAACCGGGATGTTTTCACTCAACAAGGTTCCCAAAGGAGTCATGACTGCAAACAAAGTCATAAAACCAACAACCGTGGTTTTACTCAATTTTGAATGCATGAAAAACAAGGTTAGAATCACCGCAATTGGCAGGTGGTGAATGGCTATTCCCCAGGCCATTTCATGATGTGTGCTCACCGGCATTCCTTCCATCAAAGCGTGTAAACACAAACTGATGAATAGGGAGTAAGGCACGGTGTTTTCATGACCGTGATCATGCACATGTCCATGTTCTGCACCCTTGGAAAAAAATTCCAAAACAATTTGCAGCACAATCCCCAACATGATAAATAGACCAATTGGGTTGTGGCTGTGCTCGTGCTCGTGATCATGGGCGTGGTCGTGATCCAGGTGAACCATTGCTGTTGCTTCATACACATCAGGCAAAAGGTGACAAACGGTTAATGTCAACAAGAAAGAGCCGCTAAAAGCCAGTAATAATTTTAGATTCTTTTTGTTTTTAGGATTGACTGCCAATGCAATCAAAAAGCCGATTAAAACAGAAAGAAAGGGTAAAATAATGTACATAGTTTATTTAAAAAGCATGATTAGACGTTGAGATTCAGCCGGGTGGAATTTGTTCAATTTGTAATCTCCAAAAGTTTCCAATAAAAAGATTCCTGCTTGTTCCATCAATTGCTCAAAGTCAGCCAAATTCAAAGCGCTTACTTTTTCAGTGAACTCATAGTCGTGGCCTTCATCTGTAAATCGAATCTCTTTGTAAATGTGTTTGTCTTTATAATATCTTTTGATATCAAAGGTTATTCCTTCTACAACTTTTGTTTCTTCTGCTACTAAATTTGGGATGACTTGCTCCACATTCATGAAGTCCATCACGGCAAATCCATAGTCATTCAAACTATTTTTGATTGCTTCCAAGGTTTTAATATTGTCCACATCCTGTTCAAAATATCCAAAACTTGTAAACAAATTAAAAATGGCGTCAAATTTTTGATCAAAAGAATCACGCATATCGTGCACTTCAAAGTGCAACTTGTCATTTTCATGTTTTTTAGCAACCTCAATGCTGTTTGGAGACAAATCTGCTCCAGTAACATCAAAACCAATTTTATTTAAGTAAACAGAATGGCGACCGCGTCCACAAGCCAAATCCAAGATTTTAGCCTCCTCAGGTAAATTCAAATACGCAGTTAAATTGTCCATAAACAATTGCGCCTCTGCATAATCACGATCCTTGTATAAGATGTGATAGTATGGGGAGTCAAACCAAGACGCATACCATTTTTTTGTATCTTTTTGCATAGAATTAATTTAGCCCACAAATTTAGTGTATTTTTGTAGAATATTTGGATAAATACAAGAATTAAAGGATTGTTAACACGGGGAATCAACCTGAGGGTTGCAATCATAACACAAAGGGTTCCTTTTAGGGAATACAAAGCATGGAAAATTTTAAAATGGTAGCTAAAACTCTTTTTGGATTTGAAGAGATTTTAGAGAAAGAATTACAACAATTAGGAGCACAAAACATTGAAATTGGAACCAGAATGGTTTCTTTCTATGGGGATAAAGGTTTTATGTACAAAGCCAATTTGGCCCTGCGCACCGCTATAAAAATATTAAAACCCATCAAACAGTTTAAGGCTTCAAGTGAAAATGCCTTATATGATGGAATTCAGAGTATCGATTGGTCTCAGTACATGAATGAGCACCAAAGTTTTGTGGTTGACGTTACCTTACATTCTGAAACCTTTACACATTCGCAGTTTGTGGCTTTGAAGTCCAAAGATGCTATCGTGGATCAGTTCAGAGACAACACAGGAAAACGTCCTGATATTGACAAAGATTTCCCAGATTTGCGCATCAACGTGCACATTGACCGCGAGACGGTAAACGTTGCATTGGACAGTTCTGGAGATTCACTTCACCACCGTGGTTACAGAACCGCAACCAATATGGCACCAATCAATGAGGTCTTGGCTGCGGGTATATTGTTGTTGTCAGGATGGGATGGAACTACAGATTTCTTGGATCCGATGTGTGGTTCAGGAACCTTCCTTGTTGAAGCAGCCATGATTGCCTGTAAAATTCCAGCCAATGTGAACAGAAAAGAGTTTGCATTTGAGCGTTGGAAAGATTGGGACAATGAATTGTTTGACAAGATATTGGATTCGTTGTTGAGCAAAACAAGAGAATTCCACCATAGAATTATTGGATATGACAAAGCGCCGAGTGCCGTGATGAAAGCCAAAGATAATGTTAGAAATGCCAATTTGGAAGAGTACATTACCATTTCAAATGAGAATTTCTTTGACACTGAAAAAAATACAGAAGGACCGTTGCAAATGGTATTTAATCCACCTTATGGAGAGCGTTTAGATATTGATTTGGAACGTTTCTACAGAGAAATGGGAGACACCATGAAACAAAAATATCCAAATACAAACGCTTGGTTCATCACAGGTAATTTGGAAGCATTAAAGTTTGTAGGGTTAAAACCATCACGTAAAATCAAGCTTTTCAATGGTAAATTGGAATCAAGATTGGTGAAATATGAAATGTATGCAGGAAGTAAGCGTACAAAATTTCAAAACAGAGATACAGAATAAATAGTTACATAATTATGAGTAAAAAAACCAAAGCATTCATCTATCAGTTTTTAGGTTTTGCTATTTTATTTGTGGTTGCTAAAGCGGCCTTTGGATATTTTACCGCTTTAAACGGGTTCACCTTGTCCATTACAGCGGCAGTGGTGTCGTCTATTTTAGCACCTCAGTTCAAGTTTTTTGACACACCAGAAGGAGGTAAGATATTCATGAAGTGGATTTTTTTAAAGGACACAAAAGAAATATAATTATTCATGGGATTTTTTGGGGAAATATTCAAAGATAAGAAGCCAGGAATTGCAGGTGAGCTGCCTGCTTTGCATGCTGTGTACTCCATGTTGGCAGAAGACAAATATTGGAATATTATAAATGAATCTCAAAAAGTTGATGGAGCTCAAGACAGGCAATTGCAGTTTTTAAAGCAAAAAATTTCACAACTTAATCCTATTGAAATTATTGGATTTAAATTGCGTACGGACTATTTATTGTATCAATCCTACACCTCAGAAATGTGGTGTGCTGCACACATTATGAATGGCGGCTGTAGTGATGACGGCTTTGAATATTTCAGAAATTGGATCATCTCTCAGGGGAAATCTGCCTATTACATTGCTTTAAACAACCCCGATGATTTGATACAATTCTATGACCCATCATTAGAATTCTATAGGTTTGAAGAGTTGATGTATGTTGCATTGGACGTTTTTCTAGCAAAAACAAATAAAAATATGTATGATTATATTGATGATGCACATTTCAAAACCAATGAAGCCCATTACCCAAATCTGAATTTCAATTGGAGTGAGGAAAACAAAGTACAGATCAAGACGCTGTGTCCCAAATTGTATGATCGTTTTATAGGAGATTTTTAGGGCGTTCCCCTTGAACTTCGCTACGCTCAGAAAAGGGTCAGGTTTTGCGCTATATCTTTTTTTTGGGAAGGACCAAAAAAAAGGATGCCGCTCCAACCCCTAACGCGGTCACTTCCATAAACACAATACAAAAAAAGGATATTTACTGAAAAAGTAAATATCCTTTTTTTTATTCCCTAGTCTTGGCCATATATTCTGCAGGCCTGATGCCCACTACATTGTAAAATATGGTGCTGAACGCACTCAGTGAAGAATAGCCCACTTGAAGGGCAATCTCATAAACGTTGTATTTGTTTTCAGCCATCAGTTCCAAAGACTTGGATATGCGCAATCCCCTCAGGAACTTGACATAATTCAAACCGATGTCTTCCTTAAATAAACGTGATAATGTTCTAGTGCTAATCCCAAATTTTACAGATACCTGTTCTAAGGTATAGGATTTATGTAAATTCTTATTTAAGAATAACGCAATCTCAATCAGCCTATTGTCCTTTGGGTATGGGTACTGCAATGGAAAAGATGAATTCATCTTGGGCAACAAAGCGTGAATGGCTTTCATCAAATAATAGTGTGATGCATCTGTGGGATCAACAGACCCATTCCACGTTTTGGTGTATCTGAACATCTCACGCAACATATCATTTGTCATGTAGATTTTGGTCTCCTTATAAAAATTATCTGAATTTAAAGAGGTGTCAAAATAAAAACAATACAAGTTAATGTTCACACTGTGTGAAATGATGCTGTGAGCAACTCCAGCGGGGATCCACATAAAGCATCGCCCCGGTAAATACCAGTGTTTATTATCTGTAAATACATGCAAAATCCCCCCTTCAGCATATAAAAGCTGATCCTTTTCATGACTATGTGTCTTTAAATCAAGCTTGTTCGCAATGGTGAACTGTGTATAGTACTCAAAATCCCTATGATTTATGTCATTTAAGTTTAGAAAATCCATGATACAAAGCTAATGAATTTGGCGTGTTTGAGCAAATGTTTGTCAGTTTGTGCAATATGAATAAGTTTATACTCGTTGTAATTTTGCAGAATAAAATCACCTTTTTCTATATGTATAAATTAAGTTTAAGTGATAAAAGGAATTCAATTCTTATTTATCTCATGACCTTTCTATCGCTTGGTACAAATGGATTGTATGCTCAGGAAAAACCAGCAGATTATCCCAATTTGACTTTGGAACAAGCAATGAGTATGGGTTTAGTCAATAATAAAAAAATCAGACTTGCAAAAATAAATAAAGAGGTCTCAAGAAGTAAGGAAATTCAAATTTTTAACGAACAATTACCTGAAATTGGAATTAAATATGGGTACAACGCTGTTGCTAACCTGTATCAATATGAAGACCACGGTTTCAAAGGGAAACCAACAGAGTACAAGCTGGACAATTCCATGTGGGATGTGACTGCAGAAATTAAAGCTCCAATTTTTCACGGCGGACGCATACAACGTGAAAAACGCATCGCGAGAATGGAAACTGCAGTTTCAGGAATCAAAGTTGAAAAGACAGAGGCGAAGGTGAAATTAGATTTGGCGACAAACTATTTAGAGCTTTTCAATTTAATGGAACACAGAAAAATTGTTTTGGACAACATCAATGAGGATACTTACTTAGTAAATCACATCACCTCTTTGGAAAAAAATGGCGTGGTAACTCACAATGAGGTCTTGAGAACACAAGTTCAATTGGCAAATGACTCTTTAAAATATGTCACCATCATGAATGATGTTGATGTCGTTAAAGATTTGATCAGAACCAACCTTTCTCTTCCAGTAGGTACAACAGTGGAGCCAAGCTTGGATAATTTGATTGACGCCTTGGGATACAATAAAACCTTTGCTGACATCTTGCATGAAACACATTTGGAAAATGAAGATTTGAGAATGGGTGAAGAAGAAGTAAACATCAAAATCTTAGAGAAGAAAAATCAACGATCTATGTATTTGCCAACCGTTGATTTAGCGGGTGAATACTTTGTTAAATATCCCAACTACATGTTCTTTCCACCAACTCCATTTGCTTACAGATTTGGGTTTATTGGGGTGAATATTAAATTGGATTTAACCAATTTATACACCAACCACGAAAAGGTAAAAATGGCTGAGAAAAAATTGGAGTGGCAGAAATTAGAACACCACGATTTAGAAGACCAAGTAAACCACCAAGTGTATCAAGCATATACAAAATACAACGAGTCTTTAACAAGAATCAGAATTGCTGAAGTTCAATTGGCAAATGCTACTGAAAACTACAGAATTGTTAAAAATAAATACAGTAACCAGTTGAGTTTGATTACAGAGTTGATTGATGCTGACGTAACACTTTTGGAGAGCAAATCACAGTTGATCACCGCTAAAATTGATAGACAGTTGAAATACTATCAGTTGCAATATTTAATGGGTAAATTATAATAGAAT
>JAGHSS010000153.1 GCA_018065745.1 Candidatus Neoflavobacterium equi
AATATACACAATTAACCCTTAAATGCAATGAATAAAAAACACTTAATCATATTATGCGCACTTTTCATATCAAGTATGCATGCACAGTACAACAACAAGGATGGGAACAGAATTGGCTTCTTTGGTGGGGTAAATCACATGTCTGTAATGGGCACTAATTTTGACACGAAACCAGGAATGGGTTGGACAGCTGGATTCCAAGTTAGGGGGAATCTATATAACGATTGGAGTGGGGTTTTTGGTATTAATTTTTTTGAAAGCAGTTTTGATATTCAAGGAACCAATAAATTTGGTGGACAAGAGGATGTACACTACAAAATGAATGGGGGACAACTTAAGTTTTTGTTTAGTTACAACATCATAGACAACCATTTGAGCTTTGATATTGGCCCGATGCTACAATTTGGAGACAAGTTGAAAATAAAGGAAAATCAAGAGGAAATTGCCTTGAATAACACCTATTTAGTTGCAAAAGATATTGTAGATATCACTAAAATTAATGGGAATATCTTTGTGGGTGTTTCAGGAGGAATTAAAAGGGTGAAGGTCTTATTAAATTATACCTATGGGGTGAATAACTTCATGAATAAACTAAACAAAGATGAATTTTTGTACCAACAAAATAATGGTGAAAAATTTAAAGGACACTACGGCATGGCTAGCGCACAACTTTTAGTGAACTTATAATAAAAAAAGGGACTTCAAATGAAGTCCCTTTTATATATGTGGAGATAGGCTCCTATAATTTTATATTTTCTACAGCTGTTTTCAAACGAGAAATCGTTTCTTCTTTTCCAAGAATCTCAACGATGTCAAACAAGTGAGGTCCTTTCATGGCTCCTACCAAACTGATTCTGAAGGGTTGCATTACTTTACCCATACCAATTTCATTTGCAGACAACCACTCTTTAACCGTGTTTTCAATGTTAAGCGATGTGAAGTCAGAAATACCATCCAAAACAGCAATCAATTGTTTCATTAATTCTGGTGTTTCTTCTTTCCAGTTTTTCAATCCTTTTGGATCATAAGCTGTTGGAGCTACAAAGAAATAATCTGATAAATCATATAATTCTGTAACAAAATTAGCTCTGTCTTTCACCAATCCAACAATGCGAACCAAGGTGTCAAATGGAACATTAATGTCTTTTGCATCCAAATCCTTTTGGAATAAAGTTGCCAAAACATCGTCAGCTTTGTTCATCAAAATTTGGTGATTGAACCATTTGTTCTTTTCAGGATCAAACTTAGCACCTGATTTATTCACGCGGTTTAAGTCAAATTTTTCAACCAATTCAGCCAGTGTGAACAATTCTTGTTCTGTACCGTCATTCCACCCTAAAAGAGCTAAGAAGTTAACGACAGCCTCTGGGAAAAACCCTTTTTCACGGTATCCTGAAGAAATCTCTCCAGTTGGTGCAGTCCATTCCAATGGGAACACTGGGAATCCCAATTTATCAC
This sequence comes from Candidatus Neoflavobacterium equi, assembly GCA_018065745.1. Lineage (GTDB taxonomy): Bacteria > Bacteroidota > Bacteroidia > Flavobacteriales > Flavobacteriaceae > Flavobacterium > Flavobacterium equi. The sequence continues at coordinate 1,459 of JAGHSS010000153.1, forward strand.
CGTCTCTCTTACTCAATTTTCCATTTCCAACCGGTTTAAGGATCAATGGCAAATGCGCAAACTGAGGAGCTTCCCATCCAAATGCACGGTACAACATATAGTGTAATGGCAATGATGGCAACCATTCCTCACCACGAATCACGTGAGATGTTTCTTGAAGGTGATCATCAACAATGTTAGCCAAGTGATAGGTTGGCATACCATCAGATTTAAACAACACTTTGTCATCCAATAAATTCGTGTCAAATTTAACTTCCCCACGAATCAAATCTTGTAAAACCAAAGTTTCATCAACAGGCGTTTTGAATCGAATAACATAAGGATCTTCATTGTACAAACGCGCTTCTAATTCTGAAGTTGTCATGTTTAATGAAGTAGTCAACATTTCTCTGTTGCTGTGGTTGTAAATAAAAGTCTGACCTGCAGCCTCTGCTTCTTTTCTCAAAGCATCAAGTTCTTCAGCAGTATCAAAAGCATAATAAGCACCACCATTGTGAACCAATTGCATGGCATAATCTTTATATAAATGCTTGCGATCACTCTGACGGTATGGACCAAATTTTTCGTTGATTCCAATAGTTTCGTCAGGTGCTATCCCTAACCAATTCAACGCTTCAAAAATATATGCTTCTGCACCTGGAACAAATCTGTTTTGATCTGTATCTTCAATACGGATATAAAATGTTCCGTTATTTTTTTTAGCGAACAGATAATTAAATAATGCGGTTCTAACACCACCAATATGTAATGGCCCTGTTGGACTTGGGGCAAAACGCACACGAACTTGCTTTGACATTGTTGTTTATTTTTTCACAAAGATACAATT
>JAGHSS010000108.1 GCA_018065745.1 Candidatus Neoflavobacterium equi
ATTTTTTGTGTTTCCTCAACATTGATACTATCAAAAAAACCTTGTTCCTTCATCCAATCGTCGCTGTAGATCTTGCTCATATATCTTGAACCGTGATCTGGGAAGACAATAACAACATTACTTGATGCGTCAAACTCACCTTCTTCAGACAATTGTTTTGCAGCTTGAAAAGCAGCTCCAGAAGTATATCCCACAAACAAACCTTCTGTCTTAGCCAAATGACGTGCAGTATGTGCTGCATCCTCATCTGTAACTTTGACAAATTTGTCAATCAGATCAAAATCTGTAGCACTAGGAATTAAATTTTTACCCATTCCCTCAATGCGGTATGGGAAAATTTCATTGCTGTCAAACTCTCTTGTTTCGTGGTATTTTTTCAATACAGAACCATAGGCATCAACACCAATAACCTTGACATTTGGATTTTGTTCTTTCAAGTATTTAGAAATACCTGAAATAGTCCCTCCTGTTCCTGAACAAGCAATCAAATGGGTTAATTTTCCATTGGTTTGATTCCAAATTTCTGGCCCCGTTGATTTGTAATGCGCTTCCGCGTTCAAATCATTAAAATATTGATTGATATATACAGAACCTTTGTTTTCTTCATGCAAGCGTTTCGCCACGCTGTAGTAAGATCTAGGATCATCTGCAGACACGTGCGCTGGACAAACATAAACTTTAGCACCAAGTGCTCTCAACATATCAATTTTATCACGAGAAGATTTAGAACTAACCGCCAAAATACATTCGTATCCTTTGATTATACTCACCATTGCAATACTAAACCCGGTATTTCCAGATGTTGTTTCTACAATTGTATCTCCCGGTTTTAATATTCCTTTTCTTTCAGCTTCTTCAATGATATAAAGGGCAATTCTATCTTTACTTGAATGTCCTGGATTGAAGGCTTCTACTTTAGCATAAAAGTTTCCCTTTAAATCCTCTGATACCTTACTCAATTTAACTAGAGGTGTGTTCCCTATTAATTCAAGTATATTATCACAGGCTTTTATCTCTTCTTCCATATATAATAAATTAGGATAAGGCTGAACTATGTATAGTTATGATTTAACAACCTTACGACTTGGCAAATTTACAAAAAAATTTAATTTTTTATCCCCTCTAAATCCAATAAGAAAGCATATTCTTTTGCAACTTCTTTTAATGATTCAAATCTTCCAGATGCACCACCGTGACCTGTCTCCATATTGGTGTCCAAAAATAGTACATTTTTATCTGTTTTCAATGCACGTAATTTAGCGACCCATTTTGCTGGTTCCCAGTACTGTACTTGAGAATCGTGGAAGCCTGTGGATACATACATATTGGGATACTCTTGAGCCTCCACATTGTCATAAGGTGAATAAGACAACATATAGTCAAAATACTCTTTGTCGTTTGGATTCCCCCACTCGTCATATTCCCCTGTAGTCAATGGAATGGTGTCATCCAACATGGTAGTCACCACATCAACAAAAGGTACCTGAGCTATAACTCCGTGATATAACTGCGGTTCCATGTTAATTATTGCCCCCATTAACAATCCACCAGCAGATCCTCCCTCTGCATACAGATGGGCTGGACTGGTATATCCTGAAGCAATTAAAAACTTAGAACAGTCAATGAAATCTGTAAACGTATTCTTTTTTGACAGCAATTTACCGTCTTCATACCAATCTCTACCCAAATCTTCACCACCTCTAATGTGAGCGATGGCATAGACAAATCCTCTGTCCAACAAACTCAATCTTATGCTAGAAAAATAAGCATCCATTGAAGATCCATAAGAACCGTAAGCATATTGTAAAAGTGGATTGGTACCGTCTTTTTTCAAATCTTTTGAATAAACCAAAGAAATTGGAATTTCAGTTCCGTCTTGAGCTGTAGCCCAAACACGTTCTTCAATATAATTTTCTTTTTTGAATTTTCCACCCAAGACAACCTGCTCCTTGCGCACTTCTTTTTCCTTAGTCTTCATATTGAAGTCAATGATGGAAGAAGGTGTGTTCAACGATTGGTATCCGTAACGCAAAATATCCGTGTCAAAATCTACATTTGTAGTGGTATATGCAGAATAGGTTTCAGAATCAAATGGCAATTCATAAGACTCCCCTTCCCATGGTTTGATCACAATTTTGTTCAAACCGTTGCTGCGTTCTTCAATAACCAAATAGTTTTTGAAAATGTCCAATCCTTCAATTAACACATCTTCGCGATGTGGAATCAAGTCTTTCCAAAATTCCATTTGCGTCTTGTCCTCTTCTGTGGTCATGATTTTGAAATTGTCTGCCTCATCCTTGTTGGTGATGATGTAAAACAACCCTCCGTAATAAGAAATGGAATATTCCAATTCTCTCACGCGCTCTTGGAAAATTCTAAACTCCCCATCCGGGTTATTCGCTTCCAATATGCGGTATTCTGACGTCAAAGTACTGTCAGAACCTATGATTAGATATTTCAGTGATTTCTCTTTAAATACATAGGTATTGAATGTTTCATCTTCTTCGTGAAACACCACAACATCCTGTGCTGGATCTTGTCCAACAACGTGTTTGTACACCTTGTCAGAACGCAAAGTAACCGCGTCTTTTCTTGTGTAGAACAACGTTTTATTATCAGACGCCCAAGTGCTTCCACCTGTTGTGTTTTCCAACTTCATTGGCAAAATTTCTCCGCTTTCCAAGTTTTTTACCTGAATGGTGTATTCGCGTCTAGAAACCGTGTCCACAGCAAAAGCACACCATTTGTTGTCCTCAGAGATGTTTAAACCTCCCAACTTGAAGTATGCAAAACCCGCTGCCATGATGTTGCAGTCAAAAAGAACTTCTTCTGCAGCATCCATACTTTCTTTTTTTCTAGTATAAATGGGATAGTCTTTCCCCTTTTCAAAACGGGTAATATAGTGGTAACCGTTGTAAAAATAAGGAACAGAACTGTCGTCTTCTTTAATACGAGCCTTCATTTCTTCAAACAAATCTCCTTGCAAACCTTTGGTATGCGCTGTCATTTCATTGTAGTAGTCATTTTCAGCATTCAAATACCCAATAACCTCTGGATTCTCTCTTTCATTCATCCAATAGTAATTGTCAATACGTTCCACACCATGGGTGGTTAACACTTTAGGATGCACTGCCGCTACCGGTGCTATTGCTGTTTTCAACATAAGATTTTTATATTTGACCTTTTAATACTACAAAAATAACATAATTGGACAATTGGTGGATTGTTTTTTAAACTTCTCTTTCAAAATAATAACCAATATATTAAATTTGTTTCATATTAACGATTTAATTGAATCAATATGTTTGGAGACTTAATGGGTATGATGGGTAAACTTCAGGAAACCCAAAAAAAAATGGATGAAGCTAAAAAAAGATTAGACACCATTTTAATTGACGAACAAAGCTCAGATGGATTGCTTAAGGTGACTTTGACAGGAAATAGAGCGGTAAAATCCATATCAGTTGACGACAGTCTTTTGGAAGACAAAGAACAATTGGAAGATTACTTGGTATTGGTGGTTGGTAAAGCCATTGAAAAAGCAACTCAGGTAAATGAAGCTGAAATGGCTGCAGTAGCAAAATTGGAGATTCCAGGGATTCCAGGAATGGACCAAATGTTTAAATAAACTATTTTTATTTAAAAATATCACACAAAAAAAAAGGGGTTGTCTGCATTTGAGACATCCCCTTTTTTATTTAATAAGTCTATTTACTTATTCTCTCGCTGCTCTTTTCTCCTTAATCAACTCAATGATTGATCCTGACAACCAGTAAAACACGAAGTTTACTAAGAAAATCATTAACCAAAATCCCATTGTAAAGATTGTTAAGAATACTAAGAATCCTAAATACTGTTGAAATTCGAA
>JAGHSS010000340.1 GCA_018065745.1 Candidatus Neoflavobacterium equi
ACAATTTGCAGTGTAAAAATTTGTTTTTAAATTCACGGCACAAAAAATATAATTATGGAAGATACCGTACAAACTTTGGATATTAGAGCTATCAATGAAAAGATAGAAAGAGAGAGTGCATTTATTGACTTATTAGTCATGGAAATGAACAAGGTCATCGTGGGTCAAAAACTCATGATTGAACGTTTGTTAATTGGACTTTTGGGTCAAGGTCATATTTTGTTGGAAGGGGTTCCTGGTCTGGCAAAAACTTTAGCAATCAATACCCTTTCACAAGCGGTTCAAGGTAGTTTCAGTAGAATTCAGTTTACACCAGATTTATTGCCAGCAGATGTTGTTGGTACCATGATATACAATATTAAAGAAAATGACTTCACCATTAAAAAGGGGCCAATTTTCGCAAACTTTGTGTTGGCTGATGAGATCAACCGTGCTCCTGCAAAAGTGCAATCAGCATTGTTGGAAGCCATGCAAGAAAAACAGGTTACCATTGGGGACACTACGTTTAAATTAGACAAGCCTTTCTTGGTTTTGGCTACTCAAAACCCGGTGGAACAAGAGGGAACTTATCCTTTGCCTGAGGCTCAAGTGGACCGTTTTATGCTGAAAACAGTTATTGACTATCCAAAATTAGAGGATGAGCGTATGATTATCAGACAAAACCTTGCTGGAGCTTATGAAAAAATTCAACAAATTGTTTCTGTAGACCAAATTTTGCGTGCGCAACAAGCGGTGCGTGAGGTGTATATGGATGAGAAAATTGAAAAATATATTTTGGATATCATCTTCGCTACACGTTACCCTGAAAAATACAATTTGGCTAGCCTTAAAAATTACATCAGCTTTGGAGCTTCTCCTCGTGGAAGTATCAACTTGGCTACGGCTGCAAAATGTTATGCGTTCATCAAACGTAGAGGTTATGTGATTCCTGAAGATGTGCGTGCTGTAGTTCACGATATCTTGAGACACAGAATCGGTATCTCTTATGAGGCTGAAGCAGAAAACATTACTTCTGTTGATATTATCAATAAAATTGTAAACGAAATTGAAGTGCCATAATAAAATTAATTACACCTGTTGATTGATTTTAATGCTTATGCTAATTTATGGAGACAAAAGAGTTACTAAAGAAAGTTCGAAAAATTGAGATTAAAACCAGAAGATTGAGTGATCACATCTTTTCTGGTGAATATCACACGTCTTTTAAAGGGCGTGGTATGACTTTTTCTGAAGTGCGTCAATACCAATATGGGGATGACGTGAGAGCAATTGATTGGAATGTGACCGCAAAATACAACGAACCTTATGTCAAGGTTTTTGAGGAAGAGCGTGAACTAACCATGATGCTTATGGTGGACTGTAGTGGCTCTGAAATTTTTGGATCCCGCAACCAACTTAAAAATGAAATAGTCACGGAGATAGCTGCTACTTTGGCTTTCTCTGCAACTCAAAATAATGACAAGATCGGTTTGATCCTTTTCTCTGATCAAATTGAATTGTATATCCCTCCAAAAAAAGGGAAGTATCACGTGTTGCGCATCATCAGAGAACTGATTGAATTCAAGCCTAAAAGTTTGAAAACGGACGTTTCAATGGCGCTGAAGTTTTTGGCTAGTGTCCAAAAGAAAAAAGCAATCGTCTTTTTGATTTCTGATTTTATGGCTGCTGATTATGAGCACACACTTAAAATTGCCAGTAAAAAACATGACCTTACCGGAGTGCGTGTCTATGATGCAAGGGAAGAACAAATTCCTAACTTGGGGATGGTGCAAATGCAAGATGCTGAAACAGGTGAGATTCAATATGTCAACACAAGCTCCAAACAGGTGCGTTTGGCTTATGAAAAACACTACCAAGCACAGGTGAATTATTTTAAAGATACCTTCTCTAAATGTGGTGCAGGTGCCATCAACACCCGTGTTGATGAAAGTTATGTAAAAAAAATGCTTAATTATTTTAAATCTAGGGCTTAATATCATGCGAATTTTATCTGTTATAATTTTATCCTTATTTGCATCTTTATCCTTTGCTCAAGAAAAACCAGTAACCACAAAAGTGGACTCTACTGACATCAAAATTGGATCTCAATTCAACTTGATACTCTCTGTGAAAGCCAAGCCGAATGCACATGTTGGTTTTCCAGAATTGAAAAGTATTGGAGCATTGGAGGTTTTGGAATCTTATGCTGTTGATACCATCAAAGAGGATGCACGTTGGGAATACATCAAGAAATATGGTTTGACTCAGTTTGATTCTGGTCGCTATGCCATTCCAAGTATTCCTGTTTTGATTGGAACGAATCAATTTTTGACTGACTCAAGTCAAATTGTGGTACATCCTGTGGTAGTGGATACTTTAAAACAAAAGATGTTTGATATCAAACCAGTGGTCAAAGGAGAATCTTCCAGTTGGACGTGGTTGTATGTATTGATCGGTCTAGTGGTCTTGGGAGTTTTGGCGTTTTTTGGATATAAATATTGGAAAAAACACAGAGCAGAAAAGACAGAGGAAGAGGAGTTATTCTATGCAACCCCAATTGAAAAAGCAACTTCAATGTTGGTGAAATTGGAGAAGAAAGCCCTTCTTGAAACGGGTGCTATTAAAGAATATTATACAGAACTTACAGATATTACAAAGGCCTATATTGAAGAAACAATACATATTCCAGCCAAAGAAAGTACAACAAGTGAATTGATTGACTCTCTAAAAATGGCTTCTAAGGCAAAGAAATTGCCAATCAAACCTGAACTTTTTGCGACACTTGAGCACATTTTAAAAACCGCTGACTTGGTGAAATTTGCGAAGTCAAAACCTATGGATTTTGAAATTATTGAGGATAGAAGAAATATTGAAGGGGTTTTGGTAGGGCTTGAAAAATCACTACCTGTTGAAATTCTAGAGGAAGTAAAACCGGAAGAGTTGAAGCAAAAGGCCTTGGAATTGCAATTGAAACAAAAGAGAAAGAAACAGAAGATTTATGGTGGTATAGCCGCAGCATTACTTTTAGTCATTGTTTTGGGGATTACCACAGACTTCAATCTTTTTGGAGATTCTTCTAAAGCACTGTTGAAACGTGAGTGGATATCCAGTGAATATGGAAACCCTGGGGTAAAAGTATATACTCCTGAAGTTTTGAAGCGTTTGGATGTTATTGATCTTCCACCAGATGCAGTTGCCTTGGTCAAAGAAATGCAAACCTTTACTTATGGTACTTATTTTGATGATATCTATATCTCAGTGTCTACATTAAAGTACAAAGAACAACAGGAAATCAATTTGGACAATGCTTTGGAAGCATCGCTTAAATATATTGAATCAAAAGGAGCTCAAGATATTTTAGTTAAGACAGAAGATTTCCAAACGGCAGAAGGGGCACAAGGCCGCAAGTCTTTTGGAACTTTAAACTTGATAAATTCAGTTACTAAAACATCTAAAAAGATTTATTATGATATGGTGGTCTTCTCTCAAGAAGGAGGACTGCAATCCATTGTGGTGTTTCACAAAGAAGGAGATACACCGGGTAGGGAAATTTCTGAAAAAGTGTTGAACTCCATAGAATTTAAAAAAGCGACACCTTAATGAAAAATATAACCTTTTTAAATCCAGAATTTTTTTGGCTATTACTGATCATCCCTGCGATTTTGGGATGGTACTTTTGGAAAAAAAACGACCAACAGGCTACATTAAAAATGAGTTCTTTGGCTGGTTTCCAATCTTCACCTTCCATTTGGGGGAAGTTAAAACCTGCGTTGATTGTATTGCGTTGCTTAGCATTGGTGTTTTTCATTGTGGCTTTGGCGCGTCCCCAATCAACAGATGTTTCCAACAAGAGAAGAACGTCTCAGGGAATTGACATTGTTATGGCAATTGACGTTTCTGGTAGTATGCTGGCAAAAGATTTGAAGCCAAACCGTTTGGAAGCTTTGAAAGGTGTGGCATCACAATTTGTTGGTGAACGTCCAAATGACCGCATCGGTTTGGTGGTTTATGCTGCAGAAGCCTATACTAAAGCACCGGTGACCAGTGATAAAGCGGTGATTTTAGATGCCATAAAATCCATAAAATACGACAACATCATTCAAGATGGAACGGGTATTGGTGTGGGATTGGCAACAGCGGTAAACAGATTAAAAGACAGCAAAGCAAAGAGTAAGGTAATTATCTTGCTGACTGACGGGGTGAACAATTCTGGTTTCATAGATCCAAGAATGGCCTCAGAGATTGCTAAAGAATATGGTATTAAAGTATATACTATTGGTATTGGAACCAATGGAATGGCAGAATTCCCTTATGCAATTGCACCTAATGGTCAGTTTTTATTTAAAATGATGCAGGTGGAAATTGATGAGAAACTGATGCAAGCTATTGCCAAAACTACAGATGGTAAATACTATAGAGCAACGTCAAACAAAAGTTTGGAGAAGATCTATGACGAGATTAATCAACTGGAGACATCAGAAATTGAAGAGCAACGCTTTTATAATTATGATGAGAAATTTAGAACCTTTGCTCTCATCGGACTTCTGATTTTTATCCTAGAATTGATATTAAGAAAAACAATTTTTAGAAGCTTTATCTAATTATGTGGCAACAACTTGACCAACCTCAATATTTTTATGTACTCTTGCTGATCCCGGCATTGGTACTGTTATTTTTATGGAATGCTTTTTGGAAAAAACGCAAACAAAAGGAGTTTGCTGACGCACCCATCTTGGCACTGTTGAGTCCAGAGAAATCAGTTTTTAAACCATTTTTAAAATTGATTGTAATATCTTTAGGGATTCTTGGGGTAACTTTGGCTTTGGTGAATCCAAAAATCGGAACCAAAATAGAAACTGTGAAACGTCAAGGAGTGGATATTGTCTTTGCTATTGATGTTTCAAAAAGTATGCTGGCAGAAGACGTGGCGCCAAACAGATTGGAAAAAGCCAAACAGATTGTCACGCAAGTTATCAATGGTCTTGGAAGTGACCGCATAGGTATTGTGGCCTATGCAGGAAGCGCATTTCCAGTTTTGCCGATCACTACTGATTACAGTGTGGCCAAAATGTACCTACAAAACATGAATACAGATATGGTATCATCTCAAGGAACAGCCTTTGATGATGCTATCAAAATATCAAGTGACTTTTTTGATGATCCTGAAACCAGCAAGATGATCATCATGTTGTCTGATGGGGAAGACCACGGTGAAGGGTTTGAGGAAGTAGTCGCTCAAGCAAAAGAAAGTGGTGTCAAAATTATTACTGTTGGTTTGGGAACTGAAAAAGGGGGACCAATTCCAATCAGATACAATGGAACCATACAGTCTTATAAAAAAGATCAAGAAGGGGAAACCGTTCTTACTAAATTAGTGCCAGAAACATTGAAGACTATTGCTGAACAAGGGAATGGAGGATATGTGTATGGTGGGGCTACTAAAGACGTAGTTGAGTTTGTGAAAAATGGTCTAGACAACTTAGAGAAGAAAGATTTTGAATCTCAAGAAATAGCTGAATTTGAATCTCAATTTCAGTGGTTTTTGTTTTTTGGAGTTTTGTTCTTAGTCTTAGATGCCTTTTTATTGGAACGCAAAACCTCATGGGTGACCAAACTTAATTTATTTAACGAGAAAAAAAATGATAAGAATTCTTAAATACATACTTTTACTGACCTCAGTAATTAGTTTTGCTCAGAATAAAGATAAAAATCTCGCTCAAGGAAATAAAGATTTTTCCAAAGACGCCTATGCAGATGCTGAGGTGAACTATAGAAAATCTCAATATAAAAACCCTTCTGATGCCAAAGCGTCATACAATCTTGGAAATGCCATTTACAAGCAGAAGCAAGCAAGTGAAGCCAAGTTGTCTTATGCAAAAGCCATACAGATGGCAACCACCAAGTCTGAAAGACATCAAGCCTTTCACAATATGGGTAATGTGTTGATGACTGAAAAAAATTATCAAGGAGCTGTTGAAGCATATAAAAACGCTTTGAGAAACAACCCACAGGATGAGGAAACTCGTTATAATTTTGCCTTGGCGAAACAAAAGTTAAAAGAAAATCCGCCTCCGCCTGATGATAAAAACAAGGATAAGGACAAGGATAAAGACAAAGACAAGGATCAGGACAAAAAACAAGATCCAAAGCAAGATCAGAAAGAGGACAAACAAGATCAAAAGAAAGATCCTCAAGATCAACCAAAAGACGACAATAAAGACAATAAGGGTGATAAAAATGAGGAGAAACAAAATCCTCAAGAATCAAACGCTTCCAAACAACAGATGGAAAATTTATTGGATGCATTGAATAATGAAGAGAAGAAAATTCAAGATAAGATAAAGGGTAAAGAGGTAAAAGGG
>JAGHSS010000183.1 GCA_018065745.1 Candidatus Neoflavobacterium equi
CTCTTAATTTTACAATGTTAATCATCTGGAAACGTTAGTAACTGGATAACTTATAAAACTTTTTATGTCCAATATATCTCTAATAATTGAAGAAAAAGCTGCAGACATCGGTAACTTTTTGGTGGGAAGGCTGTTGCCGTTTAGACAAAAACGCAATATCGGTCCGTTTGTTTTCATAGATCACATGGGTCCGGCAAAGCTGAAAGATTATCAAAATTTGGACGTGGCTTCACATCCGCACATCGGTTTGTCCACGTTGACCTATTTGTTTGAAGGTGCCATCATGCACCGCGACAGCCTGGGAACAAAATTGGAAATCAAACCAGGAGCGGTAAACTGGATGACGGCAGGTAAAGGGGTGGTGCACTCTGAGCGCACTCCTGAATATTTGAGAAAGACGGACAAGAGCTTGCACGGACTTCAAATATGGGTGGCGCTGCCTGTGGAACTGGAGGAAATGGAACCGAGCTTTGTACATGTTGAAGCTGATAAATTACCAGTTTGGCAGGAAGGAAACACCCAATTCAAACTGATTGCCGGAGCAGTGAATGGCTTGGAAAGTGCGGTGCCTGTATACAGCAAACTGTATATGATTGAAATTAAAACCCAAGAGGCAGCAACCATCGCGCTTGGGGATAAGCTGTTTGGTGAAAGTGGGCTATATATATTGGAGGGAAGTATCTCTAACCAAGGCCATTCATATGAATCCAAACAAATTTTGATTACGCAAGATGCACACCTGTGTACTTTTGACATGGCAGCCAACACGACGGTATATATTTTTGGGGGAGAACCGTTCCCTGAAGAACGCTTTATATATTGGAATTTTGTGTCGTCTAGAAAAGAGCGCATTGAACAAGCAAAAGAAGATTGGACCAACCAACGCATGGGAAAAGTTATTGAAGAAACAGAATGGATCCCATTGCCAGAACCCCCATTTAAAAAATAAGTATGACAGACGTTAAAGCAAGCATCGGAAATAACAAATACAAAACAACACTACAAGCGGGTGACTTGATTGCCTATGCTGATGAACCGGCAGATTTGGGCGGAACAAACACCGCAATGAATCCAAAAGAATTGCTAGCAGCATCTTTGGCTTCTTGTACAGCAATCACGGTGCGCATGTATGCAAACACCAAAGCGTGGCCGCTGGAGGATGTTATTGTTAATGTAAGTATTGATACAGAAACCACCCCTGGAAAAACGGTATTTAAAAAAGATATTGAATTGATTGGACCCTTGGATGACAAACAAAAAGAACGTCTTTTAGGCGTGGCTTCCAAGTGCCCAGTTCACAAAATTCTTACAAATTCTATAGAAATTAACTAAATCAGGTAATTTTACTTACAATAAATTGGTATTGTTAGTATACTTTTACAATAGAGTTTTGATGAGTTAGTATTTGTATGTGAGAGTCAAATACAATAGAGTAAAAGGGTAAAAATCAGAAATTTCAAAAGATAGTGGTTCCACTATCTTTTATTTCTGGTTGAATCAAAACTTCCAAAAATAGTGGTACATACTACACTTCCACCACTTCAAAGTTTCCATTATTTTCAATTATTCTTCCGGTCTTGATATGCGTGCCGTGATAAAAAACACACAACCATTTTTCTGCAGCTGCACGAGCCACCAAAACATTGCGCACTTCTAATGCCTTTTTGGGATCTTTGTCGTTTTTGGACATCAGCCTACTGCCTACTTGTTCTGGCATGGTGAGAATGTCTCCGCCAAAAAACACGTGCTCTCCTCCTTCTTTGATGTGAAACACCAAATGAAAATCTGTATGCCCACCTGTGGTTTCATAGGTAATTTGATCGTTGATCATCCCCATGGATTCTGTCAAGAATTCAATGTGCTCTGAATTTTCTAACATTTCAAATCCCTTAAACCTATAGGTATACTTTTGCAAGCTGTTGACCAACTCCCACTCTTTTTTGGAGATGTAGTGGCAGGCATTGGGGAAATTCATTTCAAAGTGATCCCCAACAGTAGTGGCTAAACCGCCCACATGGTCCTTGTGCAAATGAGAAAACAAAACAATGGTGATGTCCTCAGGCTGGTAACCAACCTTCCTGATGTTGTCAAATATTTTGAGTTCTCCTGCCTCATTGCGTTGCCCCAAACCGGTGTCAAGCAAAATAACATCCGTAGAAGTGACTAATAAAAAGGGATTGATATCCAAAAAGGTCGCGCCCTTCCGGTCTGCTTTGAGATCCACAATGGGGTCAAAGGACTTGAAGACGTGGTTCTTATCAATGGAGTAGGAACCTTCATATAAAGGGTAAATTTTCATAGCAGTAGTGTTGATTTTGCTTACAATATATAACTCATTTTTTAAATATATCGTACAGAAAAGAGCAAAAAAAGACAAACGTCTAAAAAAAAACTTATAAAATAAGGGGTTGGTTTCAATTTCAAAAATAATGCAGTAATTTTGCAAAAAAAATACGTTACCTCATGATTAAGATTGGAAATATAGAATTGCCAGATCATCCGTTGCTATTGGCGCCTATGGAAGATGTAAGTGACCCGCCTTTTAGAAGACTGTGTAAAGCACACGGAGCAGATTTGATGTATTCAGAATTCATATCTTCAGAAGGTTTGATTCGCGATGCTATGAAAAGCAAGATGAAATTGGATATTTTTGATTATGAGCGTCCGGTGGGAATTCAGATTTTTGGTGGTGATGAAGAAGCTATGGAATTATCTGCCAAAATTGTGGACACTGTGAAACCTGATTTGGTGGACATCAACTTTGGTTGTCCGGTAAAAAAGGTGGTTTGTAAAGGAGCTGGAGCTGGTGTATTGAAAGACATTGACTTGATGGTGCGCCTGACAAAAGCAGTGATCAATGGAACCAACTTGCCGGTAACTGTGAAGACACGTTTGGGATGGGATGAGGATTCTATCAATATTGACGAGGTGGCAGAGCGTCTGCAAGATGTGGGTATTCAAGCCTTGACGGTACACGCAAGAACACGTGCTCAAATGTATAAAGGACATTCTGACTGGTCTCATATTGAGCGTATCAAAAACAACCCACGCATCAAAATTCCGATCTTTGGAAATGGCGACATCGACTCTCCACAAAAGGCGTTGGAATACAAAAACAGATACGGATTGGACGGGATGATGATTGGTAGAGCTGCGATTGGAAATCCGTGGATTTTCAATGAAATCAAGCACTACTTCAACACGGGTGAATTACTTGCTCCTCCAACCATGGCAGACCGTTTGGAAGCTGCTAAAAATCACTTGATGTGGTCTATGGAATGGAAGGGTGAACGTGTAGGGATTGTGGAAATGCGTAGACATTACACCAACTACTTCAAGGGAATCCAAGGATTCAAACCGCACAGACAGAAATTGGTTACTACAGATGACGCGGTAACTTTGCTTGCCATCTTTGATGAGATTGCTGAAGCTTACCACGGTTATGAAATGATCTAGTAAAATATAGAAATAAAAAAACGGTCTGCATTGCAGACCGTTTTTTTTATGTATTAATCCAAAAGCTGTGAGTCTTCAGGATGTATGATTCTCAATTCTTGTTGTGGGTATGGAATGTTGATTCCCTTTTTGTCCAAGGCCACTTTGATGTATTCTTGGTTTTCTGTATTTGCAGCGTTGTAATTCGCTTTTTCTGTCCAAGCACGAACGGTTAGATTTACAGAACTGTCTGCCAATTCTTTAACGAAAACTTCTGGAGCTGGTGTTGGTAAAATTCGCGTATCTGCTTTTAAAACTTCCAAAATAGTTTCTTTTGCCTCTTTAATATTCGCTTCATAACCAATACCAATAGTATATTCAAAACGTCTGTTGGTGATTTTAGTAAAATTCATAATCACACTATTTGCCAACGATCCATTTGGACTGAAAACTGCAATACCAGCAGATGTGCGCAATGTGGTGTACAACAAATCAATTTTCTCTACTGTTCCTTCTGTATTTCCTCCGTTAGAGATGTAATCACCAACTTCAAAAGGACGGAAGATCAAGATCAAAACGCCACCAGCAAAATTTGCTAGAGACCCTTGCAATGCCAAACCAATGGCCAAAGACATGGCAGAAAGTGCCGCGATGAATGAGGTGGTCTGAATTCCCATGGTTGATGCCGCAGTAATGATTAACATGGCATACAACACAAATTGGAAGATTGATTCCAAGAATCCTCTCAAAGACAAGTCAACGTTTCTTGCGTGAAAACGTCTGTCAATAAGTTTCAATATTAAACGGATAGCATATCTACCCAAAAATAAGATAATAAAACCTGTTACAATTCCGGGAATATTCCCCGCAACTGTGTCGATCATTTTTTCAAGACCCAGTTCCAATCTATGCATAAAAAAAAGTAATTAGTTGATAATAAATTTTTTGCTTACTCTGCTACTTGCGATTAGAGAAGCCAAAAGTCCCAGAATGAAGATGGTACCCAGGACAATACCTATATTGATGAATTCAAAACGCACGGGATATGCCATGGTTGCTGTGATCATTACCAAATTGTAATGCAACTGCAAGAACACCAATCCAATACCTAATAAAATCCCGATGATCCCACCAACCACCGTCAGCAGCAATCCTTGGAATAAAAAGATGCGTTTTAAATCTTGAATTTGCACACCGATGTTATACAATGTCAACAAATTGTTTTTCTTTTCTAAAATAATCATGATTAAGGCGCCCACCAGATTGAATAAGGCAACAATAATAACGAGGGTGAAAATCAAATATACCGCCATATTCTCTGTGTTGAGCATACGGTACAGACTTTCATTGAGCTGGGCTCTGTTCTTGATTTGCACTTTTCCTTCAAAAAGGGTATCTAAGAAGGATACCAATTGACTTTCTGTATGGTTGGGTGCAATCTTGAATTCAAGGGCTGTACATACATTGGGAGGGAACTGCAAGATCTCTTGCGCCATGCCCAAATCTGTGTAGATGAATTTGCGGTCCAACTCATCACTGATGGCATAAATCCCCACGGGAGTTAACTCAGCTTGGTTGAAGGCATTTTTAGAATCTAAATTTCCCTTTCCTGGCTTGGGCACAAAAACCTCCAATGCGGAGTTGAAATCATAAAGACCAACAGAGAGTTTCTCAGCTATTCCATATCCAGCAACGGCTTGATTGGTGTTGGGCTGAAGCCACTGTCCGGTATATAGTTTTTGATCTATGGACGCCACTTTGATGTAGTTGGAGTCCACGCCTTTGACATAGGCCACTTCTTGCTTGCTGTTGAAAGAGAACAAGACGCGCTCTTCAATGACCTTTGAAAAGTGGGCTACTTCAGGAGCTTTTTCCAAAGCAGCGAGCTGTTTTGGGGTGAGGGTTATTTTTTTACCCGTGAGACTGGTCACCTTTACATCTGGATCCATCTGATTGATGAAGGACAGGGAGAAATCTCTGAGCCCACTGAAACCAGAGAGCACTACAAACAGCGCCATGGTGCTTACCACAATACCCAAAGACGCGATTATCGTGATGATATTAATCGCGGTTGATTTACTGAAACTTACACTGTAGCGCTTAGCGATGTAAAGGGAAAAATTCACTAGGATTTCTTACGTCTCAACAATAGTGATGTATCTTCAATTGGGTTCACTTGTTCAGCCAACGCCTTGTCAATTTGGTCAATGTATTCCAAACTGTCGTCAATGTAAAACATCAAAGCTGGAACGCGTCTCAATTGTTGTTTCACGCGTTGCGCCAAATCGTGTTTGATCAACGGTGCATTGGTTTTGATTGCAGTCAATAATTCTGCTCCCTTGTCTGCTGGGAAAATACTAAGGTAAACTTTAGCGATTGATAAATCTGTTGTTACACTTACCTTACTTACAGAGATAATTAAATTTGATATATTGTTTTTGCGCACTTCTCCTTGAAGGATATCCACAAGGTCTTTTTGCAATACGGTACCTATCTTTTTTTGTCTATTTGTTTCCATGCTACAAAAATAGACAAAATTTTTGATTATCTAAAGCAATTAACAGGGATGGAGGTGGTCAATTTTGGCTTTAAAACATAGGGTTGTAAGAAAGTTACCACAGCAGCGGGGTTAAAAAAAAGGTAGACAACAAATTTGGATATGCGCTGAAAAAAAGGCAATTTTGAAAAAGCGAAAACATAACGACAACCAAAATAACATACATTGGAAAAAATTGAACACATCGGGATTGCTGTAAAGGACTTGGCGGCATCCAACCTACTTTTTGAAAAACTATTGGGTGTACCAAGTTACAAACAAGAAGAGGTGGCAAGTGAGGGCGTGAAGACATCCTTCTTTCAGAGTGGTCCCAACAAAATTGAACTTTTGGAGGCAACGAACCCGGACTCCCCTATTGCAAAATTCATCGAGAAAAAGGGAGAGGGCATTCACCACATCGCGTTTGACGTCAAAAACATTGTGGAGGAGATTGCACGATTAAAAGCTGAGGGATTCACGGTTTTAAATGAAACGCCCAAGCAAGGTGCTGATAATAAATTAGTTGCTTTTTTGCATCCCAAAGGAACGAACGGGGTGTTGATTGAGCTGTGTCAGGAAATGTAAAAAAAAATAAAAAAAACGTTGGGAGCACTTGCGCGGTATAGAAAATTGATGTAATATTGCACCGCTAACAACAAGTAGCCGGTCCTATAGCTCAGTTGGTTAGAGCACCTGACTCATAATCAGGTGGTCCCTGGTTCGAGCCCAGGTGGGACCACAGAAAAACCCCGATATACATTGTGTATCGGGGTTTTGTTATTTTTGTTTAATTGATAATGTCCAAGGTAAAGTGAATTCTGATTTTACTTTCTCTCCATTAATGGTTGCTGGTTCCCAAGGGGAGCACTTATTTAAGGCCTTTTTTACAGAACTATTTAAATGAGAGTCATAAATATCATCAACATAAGTTTTAATATCTTCAAACTCCCCCTCTTCGTTAACAGTGAATTTTATGACATATTTAAATTCACTTGATGCATTTTTGTTTCCAGAATCATAAGCGTCCTTTTTGTGATAATATC
>JAGHSS010000169.1 GCA_018065745.1 Candidatus Neoflavobacterium equi
ATTTACTTATTTTTAGGTAAATTTTAACTTATCAATTAATGAGACAGAAAATGAATTTTTTGCTAACGACATTGTTTTTGTTGCTAGCGCAAATTGGATTCGCTCAAACAAGGCAAATTACTGGGACAGTAAATGAGTCTGACGGGTTTCCATTACCTGGAGCAAGTGTTGTCATAAAAGGCACAACAAATGGAACAAGTACTGATATGGATGGAAACTTCAATATCAATGCGAAAACTGGAGATGTTCTGGAAATTAAATTTTTGGGATTCACTACAAAAACGTTGACTGTTTCAACTCAAAACAATTACAAAGTGACGCTTGAATCTACTTCTACAGAAATGGAAGAGGTAGTAGTTGTGGCATACGGTACACAAAAAAAGGAAACTACTGTGGGTTCTAATGCTGTAATTAGAGCAGAGGCAATCCAAGACAGACCATTGACAAACGTTGCTAAGGCAATTGAAGGAAGTGCTCCTGGTGTTCAAGTATCTTCTGGGACGGGACAACCTGGAAGTGGATTGAGTATCCAAATTCGTGGTGCGAGTTCTGTGAACTTAACAACTGGACCTCTTTATGTAGTTGATGGTGCTATCTTTACTGGAAGTACTTCTGATTTGAATCCTGATGATATTGAAAGCATCAACATCTTGAAAGATGCTGCTTCAACTTCACTTTATGGTTCTGCAGCTGCAAACGGGGTGGTGATGATCACAACTAAAAAAGGAAAAAAAGGTAAAAAAGGAACTTTTAACTTCTCTACTACTACTGGTGTTGTAAGTAAAGGGGTGAAAGATTACAGAAAAGTTGGTGCTCAAGACTACTATGAATTAAACTGGTACTCTTTGAGAAATGACTATAAAACAAACAATCCAACAGCTCCAATTGCGAACGCTAATGCGTATGCATCTACTAACTTGAAGTCTGTATTGGGTAACAACATCTACAATGTTCCTAATGGACAAATTGTAATTGATGGTCAATTGAATCCAAATGCTGAAATGCTTTATAATGATTTTGACTGGCAAAAATATACTGAACGCAAAGGAATTATCAGAACTTACAACTTAAACTATAGTGGATCTTCTGACACTTCTAACTTATATGCTTCTTTTGGATACAACAATGAAGAAGGATATGTGATCAAATCTGATTTTGAGCGTTTAAATGCTCGTGTTTCTGGGGATAGTCAAGTGACTAACTGGTTGAAATTAGGAACTAATTTAGCTGCTACTCTATCAAGCAGTAACCAAGCAAACTCTAGTGAAGGAAGTTCATTCGTGAACCCTTTCTATACTACTAGATTTATGGGACCAATCTACTCTCCTTTCTTATATGACGCTAATGGTCAAAAAGTATATGATGAGTTTGGTAATGTTGTTTATGATGGTGTAACAACTAGAGGAAGAGGTTCTTCTGCTGGTGTTGGAAGAAACGTTATTCAAGAAACTTTGTTGAACCAAAGTAAAAGAAGAACAAACGCTATCAACGCACGTATGTTTGCTGAGTTTAAATTGACAAATGATTTAAAATTCACTACGAATGTGTCTCACGACATTCAAGATTTGAATTTTAAAGATTATGCTAACAAAGAAATTGGTGATGCATACGGTCAAGGATCTTTGTCTGTTGAAAGACAAAATACTTCTTCAACTACTTTTAACCAAATTTTTGAATACAATAAAAAATTCGGTAAAAACAATGTTGGTGTAATTGTTGGTCACGAGGCCTTCAATAGAAAAATTGATTATGCTTACACAGCTAAATACGTTGAGACGATTCCTGGAATTAGAGAGTTGAGTAACTTCTTAACTACTACTTCTAATATTGGTTACAACTATGCATTGGCTAGAGATTCATATTTTGCTAGAGCTAATTATGACTATGACAATAAATATATTGTTTCTGCATCTATTAGAAATGACAAATCTTCAAGATTTGATCCAAGTAAAGACACGGGAACTTTCTGGTCTGCTGGTTTGGGATGGAATATTCACAAAGAGGCGTTCTTAGAAAATTCAACGTTCTTTAATGTATTGAAATTAAGAGCTTCTTATGGTGAGGTTGGTAATGATGGTGGATTGGGATCTAATCCTGGTTACAATACAGATTACAACTTATATGACTTAGGAAACTATTACAATGGTGACGAAGGTGGAGTTTATATTTCACAAATCGGTAACAAAGAATTGTCTTGGGAAACAAACAAACAGTTTGACGTTGCTTTGGACTTTGCAGTTGCAAACCACAGAGTATCTGGAACTGTTGAATACTACCAAAGAAAAACTGACGATTTGATTTTTGCTGAGCCTATCCCTGGATCTGCTGGTGTAACTTCAATCTACAAAAACGTGAGTGATTTGAAAAATGAAGGTTTTGAATTGAACTTAAACTTAGGTCTTGTTAAAACTGATAATTTCAAATGGGATTTAAACATCAATGCTGCAACGATCAAAAATGAGATTACTAAAATGCCAGAAGGTAGAGATAAAATCATCAGTGGGACGAAACAGCTTTCTGTTGGACATTCAATCTATGAATTCTGGTTGCGCAAATGGTATGGTGTAGATCCAACTGATGGAGCTCCATTATTCTACCAAGATCCAGCTACTGCTGATGCTTCAACAACAAGAACTATTGATGGTGTGCGTTATACAACTTCTCAAGCTAATGCTGAGTATGGTTATGCTGGAACAGCTTTACCAGATGTATACGGAAGTTTCTCTAACAACTTTGAATACAAAGGTTTCTATTTAAACACGATGTTTACATACCAAATTGGTGGTAAAACTTATGATACAAACTATGCAGGTTTAATGTCTGGATCTCCACAAGGAAACGCTTTAAGTGTTGATATGTTGAATGCATGGACTGAGCCAGGTGATATTACTAACGTTCCTGCAATGAGCTCATTGAATACTGCTGCTGTTGGTGCTGCGTCTTCAAGATGGTTGGTTGATTCTGATTATATCTCTTTCAGAAATGCAACTTTTGGATATAACTTCAACAAAAAAGATTTAGCACGTTTTGGTGCTTCTGCTTTGAAAGTATATGCAAGTGCTGAAAACATCTATTCTTGGACTTCAAGAAAAGGTTTAGAGCCAAACCAATCTTTTAACGGTACAACATCATACAGATATACACCTTCAAGAATTGTAAGTGTAGGAGTAAAT
>JAGHSS010000088.1 GCA_018065745.1 Candidatus Neoflavobacterium equi
TTATAAGACATGTTTCATAAAGAAGGTGCCAAAATTATTTTGTTTGCTGTCGCTGCTACAGCAATACTAACCCTTATTGTAGGTGAATTTGTATCTATAGACTGGTTGAGAACAACTTTATTAGTTGTTATTTTATTTTTTCTGATCATTATTTTACAATTTTTCAGAAATCCAAAACGCGAAATTCAAGTCGCACATGACACCATCTTAGCTCCTGTTGACGGTAAGGTAGTTGTTATTGAAGAAGTATATGAACCAGAGTATTTCAAAGACAAACGTTTAATGGTTTCCATTTTCATGTCACCAATAAATGTGCACGTTACACGTTATGCATTGAGCGGAGAAGTGAAATACAGCAAGTATCACCCTGGGAAATATTTGGTTGCATGGCATCCAAAAGCTTCTGAAGAGAATGAAAGAACAACCGTTGTCATCAAAAATGATCATTTTGGTGAAGTAATGTACAGACAAATTGCTGGTGCATTAGCGAAAAGAATCGTAAATTATGCAAAAGAAGGAACCTATGCAGTTCAAGGAGAAGATGCAGGATTCATCAAATTTGGTTCACGCGTGGACTTGTACCTACCATTAGGGACAAAAGTTGACGTTGTTTTAGATCAAAAAGCTAAAGGAAACAAGACCGTTATTGCCAAGATATAATGAGTTTATCCTTAGACCAAGAATTTGAGAAATACTTTGAATTGGCCAGTGAAATTCCACAATCTGAAGTTCCACAAGACATCCAATTGATATTGTATGGATTATATAAGCACGCGACCTCAGATCTGTTAGATTTCAAAAAAAATCACGACATCCAGCGTGACATCATCAGTGCATTTAAATTAAATGCTTGGATGCAAGTCAAGAATTTAACCATTGACGAAGCCAAGCAACGATACATAGAAACTGTTAGTAAACTAATAAACTGAATTGTATGAAAAAGAATATTTTAATTATTCCAGCTTTAGCCCTTGCAACTACTTTGTTTAGCTGTAAAGACAAGAAAGAACTTGAAGAAGTTCAGATTCCAGATGCAGAAGTTGTCACAGCAGCTCCAAAAGTTGACTATGGTAATCCAGCTGACGTCAAAGCAGAAGGTAAATTCCAAATGAAAGGTTTGAAATACAGCTACAACGCACTTGAGGCAGCTATTGACGCCAAAACCGTTGAGATTCACTATTCAAAACACCACGTTGGGTATGCCAACAACCTGAATAAAGCCATTGCCGGCACGCCATTAGAGAGCAAATCCATTGAAGATATTCTTTCAGGATTGGACATCAACAATGCCGCAGTACGCAACAATGCAGGAGGATATTACAACCACAATTTATACTGGGACATCCTTTCTCCAAAACCAGGAGTTGCCGGAGAAAAATTAGCAGAGGCTATCACCAAAGAATTTGGCTCTTTAGACAATTTAATTGCAAAATTAAAAGAAGCGGGAACTAAGCAATTTGGATCAGGATGGGCGTGGTTAACGACAGATGCTACAGGTAAATTGACTGTTTCAGCAACTGCAAACCAGGACAACCCATTGATGCCAAATGCAGAAGTTAAAGGCACACCAATTTTGGGCATCGACGTTTGGGAGCACGCATATTACCTGAACTACCAAAACAAAAGAGCCGATTATTTGGACAACATCTTTAAAATCCTAGACTGGAAAAGCGTTTCTGACAAATATGAAGCCGCTATCACAGCAAAACAATAATTTACAATCTAAACCCTCATTGAGGGTTTTTTTTTGCCTTAAATCCAAGGTTTTCACTTCCTTTTGGGCGTTCCCCCTTCCCCGCTCCGCGAGGGAAGCCGTCGCGTCTTCCGCTATATCTTTTTCTCGGCAAGCCTCCAAAAAGGATACCGCTTCAACCGCTAACGCATATTCCCACAAAATACAATTGTTAGTTATCAAAACTTAAAGAAAGCAAGTAAATCCAACATTCAAATTCCCATTAATAAAACTGATTTAGGTTTTTTAAGATATGATTCTGTACAGTTTCTATTTGAAAACAAGATCAACGTAATTCTTACACAAACTACTTTCACAGACTACTTACACAAACTACTTCCACAAACCACTTCTACAAACCACTTCCGTGTTATACTTCTACAGGCTCAGCATGAAACGGTGTATTCCACAAACAAGAACCACAAACCAAACACAAAACATTTCCGTGTATATACTTCGACAGGCTCAGCATGACACGGTAACTTCCAAAAACAAGAACCACAAACCATTTCCGTGTCTATACTTCGACAGGCTCAGCATGACACGGTAACTTCCTCAAACAAGAACCACAAACCATTTCCGAGTCTATACTTAGACAGGCTCAGCATGACACCTTCGTTCAGCAAAAAAAGTAAGAAACAGCAAAACGTAAAAACAAAAAAAAAAAATACCCCCACGACAAAAAAT
>JAGHSS010000125.1 GCA_018065745.1 Candidatus Neoflavobacterium equi
CATAATAAGTGTACCTATTTTCCTATTAAGTGAAAAAATATCAAATAAATAACTGAAAATCAATGAGTTAAAAACAGGCATTTTTACCTATAAATTTGTTCTTAAATATTTTATTGATCGTGTAAAACCAATGGATACATTGACTACTTTTGCAAGCAGAAAGAACATCTATGGAAGCAACGTATCCCAAAAGTTTAAAACTTAAGAAAAATACTGAAATACAAAAGTTGTTTTCAGAAGGGAAATCTGTTTCAAAATACCCTCTTAGATTGGTCTTTGTTCCACTAGATAATGACAGTACAACCACTTTTGGTGTTTCTGTTTCTAAAAAATACTTCAAACACGCCACAGATAGAAATTACTTCAAACGTGTGTTGAGAGAAACTTTCAGAAAGAACAAGCATGTACTGCTTGATCCCATTTCAAACACGCCGTATGCTTTTATGTTCTTTTATCAAACAAAAGATAAATTGTCCTACACTGAAATTGAAGAAAAAACAAAATCTCTATTTGAAAAATTCATCTCACAGCTAGAAAAATCAAAGCAACAATCCGCTCAAGAATAGTGAATTAAAGCGTTTATTTTTTAAAATAAATTCAAAAAACTATATCTTATTTTATCAAATAAATAATGTACTTTTAATTTTAGAATATCCATTTGATATTTCATTTGAAAACACTAAAATCAAAGTTACATGTTTGAGAAATTTGGTAAAAAAACATACCTTCCAATTCTTGCGAGTGGTCTATTTATAGTAGGTACTGGTTATACATATACCCAAGACTTTTTTGAAATAGCCAAACAGATAGAAATATTTACCACACTCTATAAAACAGTACACCAGAATTATGTTGACCAAACAAATCCTGGAGAACTTATGGATGTTGCCATAAAAAACATGCTTAAGGAACTGGATCCTTATACCGTGTATTTCAATGAGCAAGATGTGGTGAAATTTAAAATCAACAATACAGGTGAGTATACCGGTATTGGCGCGAGCTTATACAGAAAAGACGGTAAGGTGTTTATTGTTGAACCCTACAAAAATTATCCCGCTGACAAAGCAGGACTTAAAGCAGGGGATCAAATACTTCAGATAAACGACATCAAAACAGCTGATTACAAAGAAGATATCGGACAGCTTTTAAAAGGTGCTAAAAATACCCAAGTCAAATTAATCTATATGAGAGCTGACAAACAGCTTGCAACAACGTTGATTTTAGACGACGTGGACATCAAAGCAGTTCCCTTCTACTCCATGCTTGACGATCAGAAAACAGGCTATATTATTTTAACTCAATTCAACGCCAAAACAACCCAAGAAGTTAAGGCGGCACTGGTTGATTTAAAGAAAAAAGGAGCCCAACAACTGATCCTTGATTTGAGAAATAATCCTGGTGGCTTACTCCAAGAAGCTGTTAATTTATGCAACCTCTTTGTTGCAAAAAATGAATTAATTGTCACGACTAAGGGAAAAGACTCCAGCAAAGACATGATGCTGAAAACGCAAATGGAACCGGTTGATTTGCAAATTCCATTAAGTATAATCATCAACGAAAAAAGTGCCTCTGCTTCAGAAATCGTTGCTGGAGCCTTACAGGATTTAGACCGCGCGGTAATCATTGGGAACAGAAGTTTTGGTAAAGGATTGGTGCAAAGACCAATTGACCTGGCTTATGGCACCCAATTGAAGGTTACTATTTCCAAATACTACACCCCGTCTGGACGCTGTATTCAAGCATTGGATTATGCACATAAAGACGCTCAGGGTAAAGCCATCAAAATTAAAGAAAACCAATATCAAAAGTTTTTGACTAAAGCAGGAAGAACGGTTTATGATGGTGGAGGTATTTCCCCAGATGTAGAAATTAAAACTGTCAAACAAAGTGAATTGGCTAAAACATTGGAAAATGAACGCATCATCTTCCATTACGCCACCAGCTATGTCAACAAAAACCCGCAACAAACTGTAATAAAAGAAGTTACTGACCAAGAGTTCCAAGATTTTAAACTGTTTGTACGCAATCAAAATGTATCTTTGCAAACTGAAACTTCAAAAGCGCTAACTAACGTCCTTGAAGAGGCTAAGAAAGAACACATAGATCAAAAGATAAACACTGCATTTCAAACGCTTAAACAAGAAATTAAAAAAGCGGAAGAAAGTGAACTTGACGCCAATAAAGACGAAATTAAACGATTAATCAAAGAAGAATTAATCAAGAGATATCAATATCAAGAAGGACTTTATTTGTATTACACAAAAAACAGTCCGGAAATATTACGCGCTGTCAGCACGATGACAAACCGCACAGAATATGATAACATATTCAAAAAATAAGTCAAATTTAGCATATTATATATTTTGGAACAATCAGCATCAGGTCACACGCATAGCAAAGTGACTGCAGCTAGTTTATTACTCGCGTTAGGAATCATCTTTGGAGATATTGGTACATCCCCACTGTATGTAATGAAGGCCATTGTTGGCAACTTATCTATTGAAAAAGACATCATCATGGGTGCGCTTTCATGCGTATTTTGGACGTTGACTTTACAAACCAGTATCAAGTATGTCATATTGACTTTGAGAGCAGACAACAACGGTGAAGGAGGGATTTTCTCTTTATACACCTTGGTTAAACGCTTAAAAAAACCTTGGTTATTGGTACCTGCCATCATTGGTGGTAGTGCACTTTTAGCAGACGGTATTATCACTCCACCAATCTCTGTGTCATCTGCAATTGAAGGTTTGAGAATTTACAACCCAGAAATAAATACCATTGGAATTGTCATTTCCATCCTGTTTGTACTCTTTTTTGTACAGCGATTTGGTACCCAATTCATTGGTAAATTTTTTGGTCCCATCATGTTGTTGTGGTTTTTAATGTTGGGCTTTTTAGGGGCTTTGCAGTTGTTTTCAAACTTTGAAGTTTTACAAGCGTTAAACCCGTATTATGCGTTCCATTTGGTATATGTGCATCCGGAAGGATTCTTTGTCCTTGGTTTTGTTTTTTTATGTACTACTGGTGCAGAAGCGCTGTACAGTGATTTGGGGCATTGCGGAATTAAAAATATTAGAATCAGTTGGATCTTTGTCAAACTGATGTTGTTGATCAATTACTTTGGTCAAGGTGCTTTTTTAATTGCACATGAAGGACAAAAATTAGCTTCATTTTCAGGCAACACCTCCAATGTAGCCAACCCTTTTTACTTGATTATGCCCAATTGGTTTTTACCCATTGGAATTGGAATTGCTACTATGGCGGCAATTATTGCGTCTCAGGCATTGTTAAGTGGGTCTTTTTCACTGATTAGTGAAGCCATTAGGTTAAACTTGTGGCCAAGAGTAAAGATCAAATATCCTTCTGAATTGAAAGGTCAAATCTACATCCCATTTGTCAATTGGTTGCTGTTTGTTGGCTGTGTGTTTATTGTACTTCTCTTTGGAGAATCTTCCAATATGGAGGCTGCCTATGGTTTTGCCATTGTCACTTGTATGCTCATGACGACAACTTTGTTGACGTATTATATGATTATGAAGAAATACAACAAGTTCTTTATCCTGTTGTTTGTTGTACTTTTCACCACCCTTGAAATGTCCTTTTTTATTGCAAATGCAAGCAAATTTAGTCATGGTGGATATGTGAGTGTCTTCATCGCTGGTTTGTTAGCCCTGACTATGTTTATATGGCACAAGGCTAAAAAAATTACGAAATCCTATACAGAATTTGTAGATGTGGCCTTGTATAAGGACATCTTATCAGATTTGACGATGGACCAATCCATTACAAAGTATGCTTCCCATTTGGTTTACTTAACTAATGCCAGCAAAACAAATGAAGTAGAATCAAAAATTATATATTCCATTTTACACAAACGTCCTAAAAAGGCAGATGTATATTGGTTTGTACACGTGAATGTGACTGACAAGCCTTATGAACAAAAATATAAGGTAACCAAATTGATGGGTAATGAAGTCATCAGAATAGATTTTTATTTGGGTTTCAAAGTTTCACAAAAGATAAACTTGCTCTTTAAAATGGTGCTCAAAGACATGGTTAAAAACAATGAAATTGACATCACCAGTAGATATGATTCCCTTCAAAAAAACAACGTTGTAGGTGACTTTAAATTTGTACTTATTGAAAAATTCCTTTCTTATGAAAGTAGAATTCCGTGGTATGAACAAATCATTTTGGACAGCTACTTTTTTATCAAGAAAATTAGCATGTCTGAAGAGAAGGCTTTTGGACTGGACAGCAGCTCTGTCAAAGTTGAAAAATTTCCAATTGTTATTATGCCTAATAATTCATTAAATCTTGAAAGGATTACAAACACTAAAAAATAGTATATGAAATACCGCATGCTTTGCTTGTTGTTAATTACATTTCAGTGGCTTCAAGCACAGGAAGAAATTGTAAAATCAGTATATTTTAAATTTGACTCTGATGTATTAGAACAGACTCAAGCGGAAGCATTGTTGAAATTTGTTAAGGAAATTGATTCAACTACCGTTGAATCAATTCAAATTTACGGCTATTGTGATGACTTTGGCAAAGATGTTTACAATCTCAAACTCTCCACAAATAGAGCAGATAAAGCCAAAAAAGCCCTCATTGCTGGAGGGGTTAAGAATAAAATCATTGTCACTATTGAAGGTAAGGGACGCATTTTAATAGACGACGATATCTTGGACGATTTACCAGACGTAAGAAAGAAAAACAGACGTGTGGATGTGGTGGTTAAAATGAAGGAAATACCACCGGTAAAATTGCCCGGATTACACTATGAATTGGCTGCAGACATGGTAGTTGGCGATCGCATTTACCTTGAACAAATTGTCTTTGAACGCGGAAGCAGTCAATTGACTGCAAAAAGCAAAGTGGTCTTGGAAAAATTAGCAGCACAACTTTTAAAGTTTAAAAATCTGTGTTTTGAAATTCAAGGTCACGTGTGCTGTACTCCACACAGCAATGAGGCGGTTGACAAAAAAACTAAAAAACGTGAGTTGTCAAAAAATAGAGCATTAACTGTTTTCAATTTTTTAAAGAACAAGAAAATTGATCCTAGGAGAATGACGCACAAAGGGTATGGAAATACCAAATCATTAAAAGCTGGTCAAGCCATGGACCGCAGAGTAGAATTTTTAATTACTAAAATATAATCTCATGAACAAATTCCATTTGTTGCTATGTTTCATTTTTATAGGATTTATCAATTACGCACAACCTTTGAAACAAATCAAGACAGAAAAATATTCTGTGTATTTTGATTTTGACAAGTCTGTATTGACCGTTGATGAAAACCAAAAATTACATAATTACATAGACAACCTTGGAAATATTGTATTGCTTTCAATGGCGTTGGAAGGCTTTTGTGATGATCGTGGTAGTGTGGATTACAACAGGACACTTTCTGAAAAACGTGCCAAAACAGTAGAAAAGATATTGATTGAAATGGCTTCTAAACAGAAAAATGTGGAGGGCAAAGGAAAAATTGAATTGCGCATTGTGGATGTTGATGCATTTGAATTGGAATCAAAAAGATTGTTGAATCGCAGGGTTGATATTTATTTGGAATATTTTGTCAACGACTACATCAACTTGGACAAGCCAAAGGATTCCCTTCCAACAGATGTGGAAATTAATGAACGTGTTGTCAAAATGAAAAACTTTGAAGACGAACCTTTAAAGGCGGGTGACATCATCAGATTGGATCAGTTGTTTTTTGAAGGTGGTCGTGCAGTACTCTTGAAAAAATCTGAAAAACAACTTTCAAAAATGTTGAAGCAAATCCAAGATCATCCAACGATGAAGTTTGAAATTCAAGGTCATGTTTGTTGTATTGATACGGATTATTTTAGAGATGCTGTTGATGAGGATACGGGTATTAACAATTTATCAGAATCTAGAGCCAAGGCCATTTTTGAATATTTAATTGCAAATGGGATAGCTAAAGAACGGATGACGTATAAAGGTTATGGCAGGGATTTCCCTTTGAAAGGAAAAGAAAAAAACAACAAACGAGTGGAAATATTATTGTTGGATATTTAATAGATGATCCAATAAAACACAAAAAAAGAGCGCTGTATACACAGCGCTTTTTTTGTATTTATAAATGATGTTAAACTGAATTATCAAAACCTTAGGCCAACTGATTGGCTTTTGAAATCATCGCGATATGTGGAATATCATCTTCCAAATAGGGTTCAGATATGGTCTCAAATCCGTGCGCTTTATAAAACTTCTCAAGGTACAATTGAGCTGAAATTTTAATGGGCAAATCACCATACAATTTTTTACAGTGTTCCATTGCGGTATCAATCAAGTCGTGTCCATATCCAAACGATCTGTAATTAGCAGCTACCACTACCCTGCCAATGGAGGGATAATTGTAAGAAACTCCTACCGCTAGCAACCGCGCATAAGCAACGATTTTGTCTTCAACATAACCCAAAACGTGAAAAGCATCCAGATCTTTCCCGTCTGCATCCAAATAAGGGCATTTTTGTTCCACTACAAAGACTTCTGACCTTAATCTCAAGGATTCATATACTTCAACGTTTGAAAGTTCTTTAAATGGCAGGATTTTAAATTGTATCATTTTTCTGAATTGAAATGTATTGTTTTAATGATGGCTTCCAGTTCAAACATATAATCTCGCTTCATGTGCGTTGGATTATACACAAAACCTTCAACGATCAAGTAATTGTCGTTTTTTAAATCTTTAAAGGCATAATTGACAAACGGACCATTCATATAATCATTAGTCAACTCCCAGGTTCCACGAATTTCAAATGCTTTTCCTTTTTCAAAATGCACTTCTGCCAAATAAGGATAATAACTTTCCTCAGTGATCATTTTTGATTTTGGATGTATGCCTTGAATGTAAAGCGCTCCAATAGAATCTCTAATGCGTATCACATTGCTCACAACATCTTGTTGGTTTTCAATGGCGCTTTTTGGAACGGTATACAGCAATAGAGAAAGATTTCCTGTGGGGATTTCTTTTTTTAACCAATAAAAACTGGATTTCGTGATGACATAATCATAGGCATCAGGTATTTGAAGATTTACACCAAAACGCTTTTGAATTTTAATGTCGTTAAGCAGTTGTTTTGCGTTGATCTTTTGCATTTCAATAAGCTCATAGAACTTGATACTGCTCTCCAATGTCTCCCCGTGTACTTCTAACAATTCCAAGATGCTTTGCACATTTGGTCCTGTAAAATAATACACGTTTTGGGGCGCGGCAAATTCATTTTCTACGTGCTTAAATTCAGCTTCATTACCCAGAGAAACGACCACAATATTTCTGTTGCTTTTAACGGCGTCAGAAAATAGTTTGGGTGCGTATTGATTCAAGGTGATGGAAGGTTCTTCATCAGGCAGTCCTTGAACAGTATTGGCCAATTTAGTTCTGAGGGAATCACCTACAGCCCCTTTCCACAAAATATCATCCACAATAACTGCAATGCTATTTATACTTCCTGTGGAGTCTGGAAGATTAGAATTTTGTCCACCACTCCCCTTTTCACAACTAAGGGTTGCAAATAAGAGCAAGAGGACGATAAAAAAATTCGCTTTTCGAACTTTGTAGGGTTTGAAAAGCGAATAGTATTGTTTATCCATTGATTTTTAAGACTTGACCAGGTTTTATTTGTTCTCCTTTTAAGTTGTTGGTCTTTTTAAGATTGTCAACTGTACATCCAATCTTAGAAGCTATTTTGTATAGCGTGTCTCCAGATTGTACTGTGTACAAACGTTCTTTCTCTTTGACTTTGTTCGCTAGAGATTTTTTAACCGTTGAAGCAGCAACCTTAGTAGCAACCTTATCTGAAATAGAAGTTTCTGCAACCGCTTTTTCCACGTGTTCTACAACTGCATCAGATTTGACGATCAACTTGTTTCCAGCATAAATATCATTGCCATTGATCTCATTCCAACTTCTCAAATCAGAAGTGCTTACTTTGTATTTGTTTGCAATATAATCCAAAGTTTCTCCTCTTGCGATGGTGTGTGTTACAACAGCAGCATTTGAAGTGGAAACGTTGTTTTCAGCAACTTTTTCATTTGTTTTGGCAACATGAGTATCTGCAGGTTTAGCAACGCTAGCAACAGCTGTTTTAACTTCTGCAGCATCTTTTTTGACTACCTCTTCTACTTTGTTGACTTTTGGTTTGCGCACGGCTACTTTAGCACTGTACTCAATTTTCAAATTTTGGCCGGCATTGATGGAATTTGATTTTAACTTATTCCACTTTTTAATTTCTGCGATACTTACATTGTTTTTAGATGCAACTGTTGAAAGTGCCTCACCTCTTTTAACCTTGTGTATTTTTGTCTTTTTAGAGGTAATATAATCCGTCTCATATTCAGAATTTGAATTGCTTGGCGCCGATGCCACAGCTGTATTCATTTTCTGGAATGGTTTTTCTTTTTGATCTTCTAGATAGTCAACATACGCGTATATCTTGGATTCATTGGACTGGAATGTTGCCAATTTATCCTTTGGCAAACGCAAGAAATGCGGTTTATCAGAGCTGTAGGGAATTACATTTACCTTGTAAATTGGATTTAAAAACTTAATCTGGTTTACTGGGATATCTAATAATTCTGACACCTGATCAAAAGATAATTTACGCTTTACCATTACTGTATCAGTCTCAAAAAATGCCATAGGCGCTTTTTTAGGATTTATACCGTGTTCTTTATGGTATTCATAAACGTACATGGTTGCATAAAAAGCAGGTAAATATCCTTGAGTTTCCTTGTGTAAATAAGGTCTAATGTTCCAGTAATTGGTGTATCCACCAGAACGTCTGATCGCTTTAGATACATTTCCAGGTCCTGTGTTATATGATGCTAAAACCAAATCCCAATCACCAAATATTTTATACATATTCATAAAATAATGACAAGCAGCATCTGTAGCTTTTAACGGGTCTGAACGTTCATCTACATAAGAGTTTACTTCCAGTTCATATTGTTTTCCCGTCGCATACATAAATTGCCACAAACCGGTTGCTCCAACATAAGATTTGGCATGCGGGTTTAAGGCAGATTCAACAATTGCGAGATATTTAATTTCAAGTGGCAGGTTGTATTTTGCCAAGTGCTCTTCAAACATCGGGAAATAAAACTCAGACAAAGCCATCAATCGTTCAAAAGATTTTGGACGATTTTTCAAGAATGATTTAATAACATTCTCTAAAGCTTGATTGTGCACTACGTTAAAGGGAGACTTTTGGTCTAACTTCTTTAATCGTTCCTTCAATAAATCACTAGACAATTCAAATGAAACTTTTGTATCCATATCTGCTTTCGTAACGTCAGCATACATTTCATCAAATAAGTCCTGATTAGTAAGTTCATTAATCCATCGTTCATCAATACAATTACTCATTTCGTAATTTACGAATGACTGTTTGATAGAGTCAAGATAGGATAATTTTGGGGCTTGTTTTAATAAAACTTCAGTGCTTAAATCCTGTTGACTGAACATTGCTGTACAACCGAAAAGGGATAAACAAACTGAAAAAAATTGGAATCCTTTCATTAAATCTTTTCTATATTTATTTTTAATTATCGCGCTAAAAATAAAAGAGGCAACAATAAACGTACCACTCTTACTTTAAATTGAATAATTAAAAGTTAATTCTTTAAATAGCGGCAATACCTGGCAACACTTTTCCTTCAAGCATTTCAAGCATAGCCCCACCACCAGTGGAGACATAGCTCATCTTGTCTTCCAAGTTAAATTGCTTAACTGCAGCAACAGAATCTCCACCTCCAACAAGAGAGAATGTGCCATTTTTAGTAGCTTCTGCAATCATATTTCCTAAACTGATTGTCCCTTCTGAAAACTTTTCAAGTTCAAAAACTCCAAGAGGTCCATTCCACAAAATAGTTTTGGCTTCTCTAATAATTGGTTTTAAAGCTTCCAGAGTTTTTGGACCTACATCCAAACCTTGCCATCCAGCTTCAATTGAATTGACGTCAACCAGTTTTATTTGAGCATCGTTGCTGAACGCATCTGCAGCAATCACGTCAACTGGAAGGTGAATTTTTACATTTTTCTCTTTGGCTTTTTCTAAAATTTCCAAGGCTAAAGCCATTTTATCATCTTCCACAAGAGAGTTACCAATAGAACCACCCAACGCTTTTATAAAAGTAAAGGTCATTCCACCACCAATAATCATGTGGTCAATTTTATCTAAGATGTTTTCAATAACTGTAATTTTAGATGATATTTTTGATCCTCCTAAAATTGCAACTACAGGATGTGCTGCACCATGTAAAACTTTGTTTAAGCTTTCAATTTCTTTAGCCAACAAAAAACCAAAACACCTCTTGTTTTCAAAAAACTGCGCAATGATAGTTGTTGAGGCATGTGCTCTGTGAGCAGTACCAAAAGCATCATTTACATAAATATCCCCTAGAGAAGCCAATTGTTGGGCAAATGCAACATCTCCTTTTTCCTCTTCTGGATGAAATCTTAAATTTTCAAGTAATAAAACTTCACCTGCTTTCAAGCTTTCTGAAGCTTCTAATGCAACTGAACCAACACAATCTGAAGCAAATTTTACTGGAACACCTAAAATCTCAGCAACCTTTGAAACAATATGATTTAAAGAATACTTTTCTTCAACGCCTTTTGGTCTTCCCAAATGGGACATCAAGATTACACTTCCACCCGCTTTTAAAATATGGTCAATTGTTGGTTTGGCCGCTTCTATTCTTGTTGCGTCAGTAACTTCAAATCGTTCATTTAATGGAACGTTAAAATCAACTCTAATGATGGCTTTTTTATTCTTGAAATCAATATGTTCTATGGTTGTCATTTGTTGTTTTTTGAAATTTAGTTATGTCAATATTGCAAATATATAC
>JAGHSS010000284.1 GCA_018065745.1 Candidatus Neoflavobacterium equi
GTATAGTAGCTCTTTTTTTGTTTTTATATACCTTTGTAATCTAATAATTGTTACATATATGGCGAAAGGTACAAAACAAGCGGCGATGGGGTTCATCTTCATCACCATGTTGATTGATGTGATTGGTTTGGGAATTATAATTCCCGTGGTGCCCAAATTGTTACAAGAGCTCAGCGGAGCTGACATAAGCGAGGCTGCACGAATTGGTGGTTTGCTTGCCTTTGCCTATGCCTTTACACAATTTTTGTTCGCACCCCTCATAGGAAATTTAAGTGATCAGTTTGGGAGACGCCCCATTATCTTGATTTCCCTATTGTTTTTTTCCATGGATTACGTGTTTCTTGCCTTTGCACCCTCCATTGCGTGGTTGTTTGTAGGCCGCATCATTGCCGGAATCACCGGTGCCAGCATTTCCTCTGCCTCTGCATACATCGCAGACATCAGTACCAAGGAAAATAAAGCCAAGAATTTTGGTATGATTGGTGCCGCTTTTGGGATGGGTTTCATTATTGGCCCCGTTTTGGGAGGCGTTTTGGGACATTATGGAAGTAGGGTTCCCTTCATTGCAGCTGCCGTTTTGTGTGCTGTGAATTTTATATATGGCTATTTTATGTTGCCAGAGTCATTGCCTGTTGAAAAGAGACGCAAGTTTGACTGGCGTTTTGCCAATCCCGTGGGCGCTTTGATGCGCTTGAAAAAGTATCCACAGGTCATCACGCTCATTATTGCCGTTTTCCTGATGTATGTCGCAGCAAATGCCGTGCACGGAAACTGGAGTTATTTCACCATGTACAAATTTGGTTGGGATGAGCGAATGGTAGGAATCTCCATGGGTGCCATTGGTTTGGCCGTTGGTTTGGTGCAAGGCGGAGTCATCAGATGGTTGAATCCCAAAATTGGAAATGCCAAAAGTATTCTGTTGGGATTGATTTTGTACGCCATCGGTTTGTTCCTGTTTTCAACTGCCCAACATGAGTGGTTGATGTTCGCATATTTGGTGCCCTATTGTTTGGGAGGTATTGCAGGACCGGCTTTCCAGGCAACCATTTCAGAGCATGTTCCCCCAGATGAGCAAGGGCAAATCCAAGGGACGTTGTCCAGTTTGAACAGCGCCACTGCCATCATCGGACCCCTGTTGATGACCAATACATTTTACTATTTCACCCATGATCAAGCCCCGTTCACATTTGCCGGTGCGCCCTTTTTATTGGGTGGGTTATTGACCCTGGTCAGCCTGTATTTTGCCTACACAAATTTGAAAAATAAATTATAGTTTTTGGGCGTTGCCCTCCGGGCCAGGCCTTCCGCTGTATCTTTCACCCGGGCAAAAAAGCCCGTGAGAAAGGATGCCGCTGCAGTCCTTAACGCAGTGAAACAGACATTATATCTGGTTCAAACCAGTAAAGCATAAAAAAAGAGGCGGTTGAAAAACCGCCTCTTTTTTTATGCTTTCTTACCATCTTTAAGGTACAAATACTTATTTTCATAATCCACTATAGCTGCGCTCTCAATCAGTACATCTGCTCCCAAAATTCCGTGAACACGCTCCACCTGATGATTTTCCAACGCCAGATTCACATGCTGCAAATCAAAGACGATGATGTTAAAATCACGCTGTGTCCAATTGGACAGTTTTAGTGAATTGTTATAGGATATCCGCGTTTCCATACCAACTGCACCAGCACCAGCGGCCGTCGTGTCAGAATGGCTGGAGATCAGATTGAAATAAAATTCCTCCTCAAATCCCACACAGCTGTTAGAAGCACCAGTGTCCAATATAAACCGGCCACCAATGCCATTGATCTTAGCTTTGATGATCAGGTGTTTGGTCTTGGCAATTTTGAACGGTATTTTTTTGTATCCCTTTGACTTAAAAAATTCTGGCAATCCTTCCATGATTCACGTTTGTATTAAAATTACCTTATATAGGTTTGCTTATTCTTTTAATCTTGTAACTTTACAAGATTATTTTTTTTTATAATGAAATTCATAGACACCCATACACATTTATATTCAGATGCCTTTGATGAAGATCGCATTCAAGTGGTTCAACGTGCCATAGACGCAGGAGTAACCCAAATGATTTTGCCTTCTATAAGTTCCGAATATACTTCAAAAATGTTTGAACTACAGCAGCACTTCCCCAATAATATTTCCATGATGATGGGCTTACACCCATGTGATGTAAAAGAAAATTATGAGGACGAGCTTCGCTTTATAGCTAACGAATTAAAAGAGAGAAAATTTTGTGCAGTTGGTGAAATAGGAATCGATTTATATTGGGATAAAACCACCCTGGACATTCAGAAAATTGCCTTTCAAACCCAGATCCAATGGGCCAAACAATACCAATTGCCCATCAATATTCACTGCAGGGATGCCTTTGATGAAGTCTTTGAAGTATTGGAATTGGAAAAAGGACCTGAATTATTTGGGGTCTTCCACTGTTTCTCAGGAAACTTAGAACAGGCAAAACGCGCCATCTCTTACAATTTGAAATTGGGAATTGGCGGTGTGGCTACGTTCAAAAACGGAAAGATAGATCAGTTTTTAGCAGAGATACCACTTTCAGAAATCGTCTTGGAAACAGACGCGCCCTATTTGGCACCAGCTCCATACAGAGGAAAACGCAATGAAAGTTCTTATGTGACGTTAGTTGCAGAAAAACTTGCTCAAATATATCAAACAGACTTGGCTACCATTGCTGAGATAACAACAAATAATGC
>JAGHSS010000349.1 GCA_018065745.1 Candidatus Neoflavobacterium equi
ATATTATTCTGTGAATAAATCTGCATTCTCCATTTATGACGCTTCTGCAGGGTCTGGAAAGACCTATACTTTGGCTAAGGAATATTTGAAAATTTTATTGCGTTCCACAACAAACGATGCTTATAAAAAAATATTGGCGATCACCTTTACAAATAAGGCTGTGGAAGAAATGAAATCCAGAATTGTTTCCAGTTTACACGAATTTTCTAAGGACGAACCTTCTGAGAAAGCGATTGATTTCATGATGGACATTGCTAAAGATATAAAATTATCTCGTGCAACGATCAAAGACAAGTCCAAAAGCATCATCCGCAATATTATACATAATTATGCAGCCTTTGATATTTCTACAATCGACAAGTTTACTCATAAGGTAATCAGGGCGTTTGCTTTTGATCTTGGTTTGCCAATGACCTTTGAAGTAACTTTGGAAGACAAGGCTATTTTGCAAGAGGCGATTGATCGTATCATTGCCAAGGCAGGGAACGACAAAGTGCTGACCAAAGTCTTGGTTGATTTTTCACTGTCTAAAACGGACGACGATAAAAGTTGGGACATCACCAAAGAGTTGTTGGATGTTGGAGGGCTTTTGTCTAAAGAATCCAACAGAAATGAATTGCTGTCTCTGAATTCCCTTGGGATTGAAGATTTCTTAGAAATTAAAAAAGATCTTGAAGCTGCTATCGCCAAGTTGCAAGAGCAAATCCGTAACAAGGCGAATTCGTTTTTTTCGTTTGTTGAAGACGGAGGCTATGATCTTAAATCTTTTTCAAGAGGCTCTTTTCCAAATCACCTGCAAAAGATGTTGTTGGGGGATTTTAATATAGAACATAAATTCACAACCACTGATTCCATTAAAATTAATAAAACAGCTAAAGACAAAGAAGCCTTGGAAAGTTCCACGCCTTTTTTTCTTAGTTTGGTTACCTTTATATATGAACTTCATGGGCAAATGGCGCTTTATGAAGATTTCATGAAAAATATTGTTCCCTTGTCTCTGCTAAATTCCATTTCAAATGAAATTGCAGTCATTCAAGAGGAGCAAAATAGTATTTCCATTTCTGAATTTAATGCCATCATATACAACGAGATTCAAAATCAACCTGCGCCCTTTATATATGAGCGTTTGGGGGAGCGTTACAGGCATTTTTTTATAGATGAATTCCAGGATACTTCAGAAATGCAATGGCATAATTTAATTCCGCTGATAGACAATGCGCTGTCTGGAGAAGATGAATTTGGCGTTTCTGGATCTTTGATGTTGGTGGGGGATCCAAAACAATCCATTTACAGATGGCGTGGTGGTAAGGCTGAACAATTTATTGATTTAAGTAAGTTGGGTGCTGATCACAACCCTTTTTCAAATCCTGATAAAGAGGTTATTCGGTTGGATACCAATTACAGAAGCTATGCTGAGGTGATTGAATTTAATAACGACTTTTTTAAAATGCTGTCTCATAAATTTACAGAACCTGATTATCACGATTTGTATTTAAATAAGAGCAGTCAGCTGACCAATGCTAAGAAAGGTGGATTTGTTCAAATTACCTTTTTGCCAGATGACCTCAATTCAATGGAAGAAGAAGGTGATGTAGAAGATGTTTCAAAGACAGCTGCCTATCTAAAAGCTACATTGACCACCATTCACCAAATAAAAGGGAAGGGCTTCAACTATGGAGACATCGTCTTGTTGACCAGAAGGCGCAAGGAAGGGGTTTCTTTGGCTAATTATCTGACGGAAAATGAAGTGCCGATTTTATCTTCTGAAACATTGTTGATAGACAATGCAACAGAGGTAAAACTCATCATGAGTGTGTTGCGTTTCTTGAAAAACCCACAAGACAAGGAGTCAAAGGCGCAGTTTTTATATTATGTAGCAAAGACGCATCAAGATCAATATCCCATTCACGATTTCATTGAGCTGACTTTAAGGGAAACTCAAGAAACCCATTTGGAATTTTTACTCAAAGCGGTAGGGGTAGATATATCTTTTAAAGACTGTAGGAAAAAATCATTGTATGAGGCCGTTGAGGTTATTGTGCAAGCTTTTATTCCCAGCAGAGCCACCATTTCTTATGTGCAGTACTTTCTTGATCTTGTCTTGGAGCGCGACATTAGAAATCAGGCGGGAATAGCAGATTTTATTGAATATTGGGAAAAGAATGCAGAGCGATTCAGTATACCTTCTCCAGAGGGCAATGATGCGGTACGCATCTTGACCATTCACAAATCCAAAGGATTGGAGTTTCCAGTTGTTATTTATCCATTTGCAGAACAAGATTTCGCCAAGCCAAGTATGGATAAGGTATGGTTAGATATTGAATTGGAGGGGAAGGAGCAGTTGCAACGCGCCTTGGTGAATTCCAGCAAAAGAATCAAAGACTACAATGAGGAATCAGCAGCGGTATTTGATTCCATCAGTCAGCAAGAGTTGTTGGATGCGGTCAATGTTTTGTATGTTGCTTTGACTAGGGCAGAAGAACAGTTGTATATTATTACCGCAAAAAATCAAAATAAATCAGGATTCAAAAATAATTTATCTACATTCTTTGTTGAGTATTTGGAAGGTATAGGGGTATTTTCTGACAGTATTTATGAATATCCTATTGGTGATTCCAAAAAAATGTCTGTAATTCGTAAAATAAATTCTAATGCAGATACAATAAAGAGTATTGATAAGCGTTTAAAGTCATCGTCCATCAAGATTGCGCAGAGGGAAGCTTTAATGTGGGGTAATGACCGTGCCAAGGCAATTGCTTTTGGAACTGTTGTCCATGAAGTGCTGTCTTTTGTTAAATATCAGTCTGATGTACCATTGGCTCTTAAGAAAGCTGTTGAACAGGGAATCATCTCACAGGGGCAAGTAGCAGAAGTGGAGCAAATTTTGCAATCAATTGTAACTCATCCGGAGTTGGATGTGTATTTCAAAGAGAATACCGCTGTTTTTAACGAAGAAAGTATTATCAAAAGGGGCACAAACACAATAAAACCAGATAGAGTTACGATATATAATAAAAATGCATATTTACTAGATTACAAGACAGGTATTCCTGAAAATAAGCACAAATTGCAGCTTTTAACTTATGAGAACGCTTTGGTAGAAATGGGGCTTACAGTAGTAAAAAAAACCTTGCTTTATATTGGAGATACATTAGAAGTAGTAAATTTGTAGGAATCCAGTGTTAATAATATAGTAGCTATGTACGGAAAGATACAAGAGCATTTAGCTCAAGAATTGCAAACCATCAAAGAAAGTGGTTTATATAAAAAGGAACGCATAATTACCTCACCTCAAGATGCAGAGATTACTATAGCATCTGGAGAGACCGTAATCAACTTTTGTGCAAACAACTATTTGGGATTGTCTTCACACCCTGAAGTTGTTCAAGCGGCAAAAGATGCAATGGACAGTCATGGTTTTGGAATGTCATCTGTGCGTTTTATTTGTGGTACTCAAGACATCCACAAAAAATTAGAGGAAACAATTGCCTCGTTTTATGGAACAGAAGACACTATTTTATATGCGGCAGCATTTGACGCTAACGGTGGAGTTTTTGAACCATTATTAACAGAACAAGATTGTATTATATCTGACAGTTTGAATCACGCTTCAATTATTGATGGAGTGCGTTTGTGTAAGGCTGCACGTTACAGATATGATAATAATGATATGGAAGCATTGGAGCAACAGTTAATTCAAGCCAATGCTGACGGTCGCAGATTTAAACTGATCGTTACTGACGGTGTGTTCTCAATGGACGGTTTGGTAGCGCCTTTAGATAAGATTTGTGATTTGGCCGATAAATATGATGCTTTAGTAATGGTAGATGAATGCCATGCTGCAGGATTTATTGGTGCAACAGGGAAAGGAACCTTGGAAGCGAAAAACGTGATGGGTAGAGTTGACATCATCACAGGTACATTGGGGAAAGCATTGGGAGGAGCAATGGGTGGTTACACGACAGCGAAAAAAGAAATCATTGAAATTTTGCGTCAACGCTCAAGACCTTATTTGTTTTCAAACTCATTGGCACCTTCCATTGTAGGAGCTTCTTTGAAGGTATTTGAAATTTTAGCAAAAGATACATCGCTAAGAGATAAATTGGAGTGGAATACAAATTACTTTAAAAAAGGATTGAAAGCTGCAGGGCTTGATATTATTGATGGTGATTCTGCCATTGTACCAGTAATGTTGTATGATGCAAGTTTGTCACAAATTATGGCAGATGAGTTGTTGAAAAAGGGTATTTATGTAACTGGTTTCTTTTATCCGGTTGTTCCAAAAGATAAAGCGCGAATTAGAGTTCAACTTTCTGCCGCGCATACTCAAGAACATTTAGATAAAGCTATCAAAGCTTTTAAAGAAGTTGGTGAAGCACTTAAAATAGTTCAATAA
>JAGHSS010000286.1 GCA_018065745.1 Candidatus Neoflavobacterium equi
AATAATAAGTATACGCTCAATAAATTGAAATGTTAATTAACATTTGAAAAAAGCCAACTAATGAAATATTTACTAATTTAGAATATCTAAAACCTACAAAAACAATTAATTATGACTGAAAAATTACTTAAAACTCTTTTTGATTCAAGTTTAGATTCTAAAGATGAATTGGATTATTTAACTCGCATTGCCCAAATTTGCGAAGAAAAAGGTTACGATTACAAACAATATGCTTCACCTAATTTGGATGACGAGGATTGTGAAATATGTAAGTTACAAAATTTTGTATTTAACATCGCTCTTATTGATGATGAGATCTTGGATTTAGTTCATGCTTATGACAAACAGTTCTGGAAAGATTCAGTAAACTGCCCAAGTGAATTCAGAGCTATGTTAAACGACAGACTGATGGCACATCAAAATTTAGAAAACAGTTTTCAAATTATACTTTAATTAATTACAAAAAAAAGCGAGATCTAGATCTCGCTTTTTTAATTTACATAAGTAAAGGATTTTGTATCTAATGCATAAGAAACCAATTTCCCTTTTTTTGCAATGCTGTAGTCAATACATATGGCATTGGGATTGGTAATTACAGGTTCTCCATTAAGCCAGTAATGTCCAAAGACGATTGGTTTTTCATCCACATAAACAAATTGATTGTCTAAGTTGTTGATGTAATTGTGTTGGATCTGCGGCGGACAAGCAATTAATAAATCGTTATAAGTAGCGTTTTCAAGAACGGTATTCCACCACATCACTCTTGATTTATAGCGTTTGTGTCCTTGGGCATCAAAATAACTCACGCCCAACGGAAGGTCATATTCTGCGCCCTTCAACAAATACTCAACATATAAATTTTCATCCGTACCCTTCGCTGCGCACAGATCTAGAAAATCTGAGGTAAAGTTTTGTACAGGATATTTTAAATAGGCAATGGCGTCTTCATTCCAATACGCATGCACAACTCTGAAATCTTCTGTTTCAATCCAAATGGGCAAGCGCTCAAACCAACTCAAAAACATCTTCCATTCTTCTGGATACTCTTTGAATTGACTAACCGTTTCCTTGTGTTGAAATATATTGTTTTGGGTGTGCTCTCTGAAAGGCATTCCCGTCTTGTCGCTTTTTCTATGGTAGCAGATGGCGTTGTACTCGTGATTTCCCATAACGGCAAAAGCTGTCCCAGCATCACACATATTTTTAACTATGTGAAGCGTTTCTCTAATTTTTGGACCTCTGTCAATGAAATCACCAACAAATACAACTTTTCTATTTGCCGGATGCGTGTATGTACCATCAATTTTGCTGTATCCTAAGGTTTCCAAAAGTGAGACTAATGCATCTGCATACCCGTGGATATCTCCTATAAAATCTATGTTTTTCATTTTAATATCTTATTTTTTAAATAACCTTCTGTAGTATCAAATTTGCTCCGTAAATAAATATACATAAAATGTAGGAAAACAATTGATAAAACGAATAAGTTAAAAACGAAAATCCCGCGATTAAATTGTTTGGATGATGCTCCCCAATTCCTCGTGTTTCTCCACATACAAGGCAACCGGCATTTGGTCTTTCAACTCCTCCACATGAGAAATGATCCCCACAATTCTGTTGTCCTTCTGTAAATTTTGTAAGGTTTCAAAAATCAAGTGAACTGCGTCTACATCCTGTGTTCCAAAACCTTCATCAATAAAGAAAAAGTTCTTTTCGTTTTTATTTAAACTTCGGGTACTTTCTGCTAGTGCCAATGCCAAACACAGTGAGGCTTGGAAAAACTGCCCACCAGAAAGTGTTCTCACAGAACGTTGACGCCCTGAGTTTAGATGATCAATTACATCAAATTCATTTGAATCATTTAACGTTAAGGACAATTGTCCTGAAGTCAATCTCTCAAAGCGCACATTGGCAACCTGACATAAATCTTCTAAATATTGAGTGGATATATAGTTGACAAAACCATTGGCTTTGAACATATTCTCCAAAATTTTCAAGTTAGACTTTCTCAGGGTTAACTTCTCTAGCTTTTCTTCATAAAGGTGTTTTTCTTTATTTTTAGCTGTAAAAACAACCAATTGATCTTCTAGTGATTTGACTTGACCCACCAGAACATCCTGCTCTGCTTTCATGGTGTTGAATGCAGCTTCTATAGGTTCAAAATCTTGAACTTCAATTTTTGAAGCTGTAAGCTTGGAGCGCAAATCCTCCACGTTGGCTGTAACCAATCGCAACTCTTCATCAAAAGATTGAATGCGCTTCAACTCTGTATCCACAGCAATTGAACTAGATAAAATAGTCTTTATATCTGAAATTGAATTGAAATTGTTAGAGGAGATCAAATTCTGAATCTCTGTTTCTTTTTCAATAATATCACGTTCAAGTTGCAGGATGTCGTGAGACACCACCTCAGCATTCACTTG
This sequence comes from Candidatus Neoflavobacterium equi, assembly GCA_018065745.1. Taxonomy (GTDB): domain Bacteria; phylum Bacteroidota; class Bacteroidia; order Flavobacteriales; family Flavobacteriaceae; genus Flavobacterium; species Flavobacterium equi. Next base: position 2,424 of record JAGHSS010000286.1, read on the forward strand.
AATGGTGCGTTGTTTTAATGCTAAATCTTGTTTAGTTTCAGTAAGCAAACGGTAGTTGTTTGTCACCTCAACGATGTGTTTTTCAACCTGCTCCACCTCAACTTCTAATGCTCCCACTGTAGTTGATGCATATTGAACCGGGTTTACCAATTCAAATGTGCGCGCCATCTGTTCTAGTCGACCTGAGTTTACTGACACATTATTTTTTAGAGCTTCCAAACGCTCTGCATATTTCAGTTTTTTATCTGCTGCATTTTTTAGCTCTTGAGCCAACTTTTCAAACTGTTGATCTTCCTTTTTAATGTCTGCATCAATCTGTATGGCTTTTAGCTTTTCACTTTCAAAATGAGCGGCATTTGTTGGATCAAATTCAGTCCATACAAAACTACTTATATGTTGTCTTAATTCTTCTTCTTGATTTTTATGAACAGCTGTTAGCTCTTGGAATTGCTTTTGATAAATTGCAAACTGTGTTTCAATTTGTGTAGCTGCTTGTTCTTTAGTATACAATGCTTTAAATGCTGCTTCTATATTTTGTCTCAACAAATGCTCCTCACTGTGCGCTGAAGAAACGTGGTCCAAAGACACAATGTGCGGATGAGCTTCACTTCCACATAAAAGACATGGAGCACCATCAACCAAATTATGAGCCATTTTTGCAAGCTCCAATTGAATGGCCAACGCTTTGATCTTTTCATCCTGAATGTCCAATTGACTTTGTAAATCTTGTTTACTATCGCCAATTGCGTCTACCCAATTTGTAGGATCCAATCCCAATGCCGACCATTTCTCCGTCTGTTCAGATAGGGACTTTTGCATGTCAGTAACTCTCTGCTGTGCTTGTTCCAAAGCAAGAGTTAAACTCTTACTCTTTTCATACCATTGCCCTACTTCTAAAAGTTTTGACAAATCTATTCTTGAATTTTTTAGCTTGGTTATCTGCTGTTGTACAGCATCTGTTTGCTGCGTCAAACCTTCAATTTGTAGGTTAACATCATTGATGTACGTCTTACCCGTTTCCAAATTTTTATGATCTGTGGCCAGCTGTTGCTGCAAATTGTTGTAATCAATGAGCGACTTTAATTCAGAAACCCATTTTTTCTTGTATTCCAACCCCTCATAGTCACTTTGAATATGTGTTAATTGTTGGTCGTTATTGGCGATTAACGATAAAATCTCAGCTTCTTGGGTTTTGAAATTTTCGCTAATTCCTCTTTTTTGGGTCAGCAATGTTACCTTTTCTTCTAATTGTAACAATACCATTTTAAAGGTGCGTTCCACATGTTGAAACAACAGCACTTGTTCTTTCAATTGCTTGAATTGCGGCAGCTGTTCCTGAAGTTTGACAAAAACCTTGTGCTTCTCTTCCAATTCCAAGGCTTGCTTTTTCAACTCTTGGACTTGGATGTATTTTTGTTGAACTTCAACAAAAGAGCTTTTTTTAGTTTCAAAATCCAACTTCAAAACCTCCAATTGCTCACTCAACTCTTGAACAGCTTCCACGGTGTAAGCACCAAGGGTTAACAATGCCCCATGGAATTGCTCCATCTCCATGTCATTAGACAATTTTAGAGATCCAACCTTATTGGAAAGATCATAGGTGTCTAAATGAAACAGCTCTTTCATCATCTTGGAACGCTCTGTTCCCTTCAACTCTAGAAACTCTTTAAACTGACCTTGGGGAACAATGATGGTTCTGTTGAAATTTTCATAGCTGATGCCAATGACTTTTTCAGCATCGTTACTCTCCAAGGGGATACGTTGCCCATCTTCATAGCGGTAGGCTTTGCGTTCAACAGTAGAAACCTTGTCAAAGTGTTTCCCATTCCTTTTCCAAGAAACTTCAAAGGCGTATTTTACCTGATGCATCCCAATAAATTCAAATACAATTTTTGTCGTATTTGAATTTAGATTCATCATATTGTAAGCCCTGTTGTTGCTGTTCAAACGATGGGTATTGCCATATAAAGCAAAGGTAATGGCTTCCAAAATGGAAGATTTCCCCGAACCAACCTTTCCAAAAATTCCAAAAAGTCCTGTTTCAGTCAGTCTGCTAAAGTCAATTTCTTGTTTTGATTGATAGGAATACAATCCTTCAATTGAGAGATATAATGGCAACATATTATTGTTCTTTATCTGTAAGAGCAACCACTTCCTTGAACACATCCAAAAGATCTGCTGAAGGAATTTGATCGTTGTATTTTGATTTGTAATAAGAGATGAAATTCTCCTGTACGCTTTTGTGGCGTTTGGCTTCTACTTCAATTTGCTCTTCTTGTGTAAGTTTCTTTTTTTGAACTTCCAATTTCAAATAGATAATTCCCTGATGGGCTTTTTCAATTTGCTTGCGCTCAGCTTGTGATAGTGAAACGGGAGTTTTGATGGTCAACTCTACCAAATCATCGGGATTGTTTTCCAACCAATCCAAAGCGTCTTCCAAGTTGTGGAAGGTAACTCTTTTCAATTCTTTGCCGTTGCAAATCTCCACCGGTCTGTATGCAACCGGTTGATTGGGTTCTGCCTCCACAATGACCACCATTTTTTGTTGTCCTGCTTCAGAAAAAGAATAACACAAGGGACTACTTGAATATACAACCGGTCCTTTAGCGCCACCCACATTTTGAAATCTGTGTAAATGTCCCAAAGCACTGTATTGGATTTGATCAGGTATGCAATCTGTATACACGATGTCTGCAAAACCAACTTTTAATGGACGCTCACCTTCTGGTTCTTCCAAAACGGGACCGCCTTTTTTATTCATGTAGAGATGTGCGGTCAAAAGATTGACACCAGCAGCATCACAATAGGTGTCTGCTAATTTTTGCCAAGAGGCGGACAACACCTGGTTTAATCCCTGTTGTTCATCAGCTCCCAGGTAGGTTTTCAATCTGTGTTCATTAGCAAACGGTGTGGTGATGATGCGAACAGGATATGAAAAATTGGGCAATTGAATTTCTAAAAATCCACAATCGCCTTTGGTAATTTGAAACCCTCCAGAAACTTCAAAGGGCTGAAAAGTCATATTTGGTTTTCCAACAAAGAGAATCCCAGATGTCTTTGCCAAAATATCTGGCGCATCCACACGGTCTGGAGCGTCGTGGTTACCGGCAATAGCCAAAACCGGTCGCTTTCCAAAATTGGTCAACCTGTTTAATGTAGCATACAACAATTCTATGGCTTCAACCGGAGGATTGAAATTGTCAAAAAGATCTCCCGCAACAAGAACCAAGTCTACTTGCTCCCGATCTGCAATGGTACAGATTTCATCTAATACCGTTTTCTGTTCTTCGTATCTGGAATAATAATCTAATTTTTTTCCCAGATGCCAATCTGCGGTGTGAAGTATTTTCATTGTGAATCCTTTGAGGTATGTTGTTTCATAATCTCTTTTAATTTTTCTTTTCTTGACAAGGCTGTCTCCTGAGCTTTATTCTTTTTTTGATCTACCTTTTTTTTATGTGCCAACCTGTTGGCTTCTGTTCTTCTACCC
>JAGHSS010000204.1 GCA_018065745.1 Candidatus Neoflavobacterium equi
ATATTAGATCACGCTACAACTAAAACCTATATGAAAGGGGAAATTGTCGCTGATGTTCACAGCAATAATACGCCTGCTTCAAACAAGGTTTACTTTGTGGAAAGTGGTATTGCACGCACATTTTATTATAAGGATATCAAAGATATTAGCCATTATTTTTTTACTGAAAACACGTTTAAATTAAACGTAGATATCTTGACAAATAAGAAGGAATCTCCCTATGGTTTCCAAGCTTTGGATGCTTGTGTGATCACAGAATTTCCCTATGATGTCATTCAACGCCTTTCAGACAGTCATATTTCCATCAACAAATTGATCCAAAAATTAATGTTGGACGTCATCTTCAATTTCTCAAGCAGACTTTATGATATGCAATTTGAAAATGCGAATGAACGTTATCATAATTTCATACAATCTCATCCAGAAATTCACGCCAAAGCCTCTTTGGGACATATTGCTTCATACCTGGGTATTTCACAACAAACACTGAGTGTGATCAGAGCAAATAAATAACTTGAAATAGTGCTGAGGTATGATATTTCCAATGTTTTTTAAGATATCTTAAATTTTTTTTGGTCCATTATATCGAATTTTGTAATCTAAAATTATAGCACACTATGAATAGTAAACCCATTTGTCTATTAGCTCTATTGACTGTGATGACATTTTCATGTGGTCCAGATAATAAATCTTCTGTGGCTGAAGTTGTTCAGCCAATTTCTATTAAAACAGCTCCGGTTTCTACTTCAGAGACTTCTGGTTCACTTCAACTCAGTGGTAATATTGAAGGAAACAAAACGGTAAAACTTGGTTTTATGGTGGCTGGAAAATTACAAACTTCTCCTAATACAGAAGGTCAACTGGTTAAAAAAGGGCAGTTGATTGGAAGTTTAGATCCTTCAAATTATGCTATAGCTAAAGAATTAGCTGACGTTCAAGTAAGACAAGTACAGGACGAATACAACCGTCTTAAAATATTGTTTGAACGCAATTCACTTAGTGAAAGTGACTTTAAAAAAGTAAACTTTACTTTGGATCAAGCAAGAACACAACAAAAACTTCACACAAAAAATTTAAGCGATACAAAATTGTATGCGCCTATGGACGGTATTATTCTCAAAAAGATATCTGAAGTAGGAGAGATTGTTGGTACAGGAATTCCCGTGGTGGTTTTGTCTGACATCAGCAAGGTAAAAGTAAATGCCTATGTGCCGGAATCTGATTTGGGTGCTGTAAAAATTGGACACAAAGCTACCGTTACAATTGCAGCTTTGGGGAAAGATTTTGACGGGTTGGTTACTGAGGTTGGTGCAGCAGCAGATCCAACATCAAGAGCTTTTACAATCAAAATTGAATTGAACAATCCAAATATGATCATCAAACCTGGAATGGTAGCAGAAATTGCTGTTCAAACTGGGCAAACTAAGAGTGCCATCACTTTACCTGTTGAAACGGTCTTGAAAGACGTGAATGGAGAAAGTTATGTATATGTGGTAGATCCAAAAAGCAACAAGGCTTTTAAACGCAAAATTGCGCTTGGAGCAATGGATCAAAACAAGATCCAAGTTTTAAGTGGTCTTGAAGTTGGCGAACAACTGGTTGTTGGTGGACAAAACAAATTGACAGAAGGATCTGCTGTACAAATCATAAAATAAGACGTATGAATTTTGTTGAAAAATCTTTAAAATACAAACAGGTCACCCTGTCTGTCCTCTTTTTATTGTTTGTGGTTGGGGTGAATTCCCTGTTGAATATGCCGCGAAGAGAAGATCCAAAAATTACCATCAGACAAGGATTGGTTATGGCGTTCTTCCCAGGGGCTAACGCAAGTCAAGTTGAAAGTCAGGTCACAAACAAATTAGAGCAATACCTCTTTGAATTTGAAGAGGTGAAAAAAGCAAAAACCTATTCCACGACTAAAGACGGTTCTGTTGTAGTTAACGTGGAACTGAATGAGAATGTCAAAAACCCAGATGTTTTCTGGAGTAAATTGAGACACCAACTCTTGGTTGCAAGACAATTGGACTTGCCTAAAGGAGTGGTTGGTCCCTTGGTCAATTCTGATTTTGGTGATACAGAAGCCATGGTTATTGGTCTGGTGAGCAACCGTGCCTCTTTTGACGAACTCAAACAATACACTTCCAAATTGGAAGACCGCTTGAGAACCATTCCTGCTGTATCTAAAATCAAACGCATTGGCGAACAAAAGGAAGAGATTGTCGCTATGGCCAACTCTCAAAAGTTAACTCAATATGGGGTGAACTTAAAAGATGTGATTACCATTATGCAATCTCAAAACTTGATTCACGCCACTGGGGATATCAAAACAGATAACAACAAAACAAATTTATATACTTCTGGATATTACAACACTCAAAACGAAATTGAAAACCAAATTATAGGGGCTTCAAAAACGGGTGAAATTGTGCGTTTAAAAGACGTTGCAGAGGTGAGTAGGGGTTATGCAGACCCAACGTCTAAAGCAACTGTAAACGGAGAAAAAGCGATGCTTGTTTCCATACAGATGCAAGAGGGAAACAACATTGTTAAATTTGGGGAAGAAGTCAACAAGATTATTGACGAACTCCAATTGACAATTCCCTCTGATGTGAAGTTGATCAAAGTAGTGAACCAACCTGAAATGGTGGATCACAACATTTCCCATTTTATCAAAGAATTCTTTTTGGCTATTATCTCTGTGGTAATTGTCATCATTTTATTGTTGCCTTTCCGCGTTGCCTTGGTGGCTGCCATGGCCATACCTATGACCATTGCCGTGACCTTTGCATTGATGCATTTGTTTGGTATTGAATTGCACCAGGTTTCTCTTGCCGCTCTGATTGTGGTGTTGGGTATGGTGGTGGACGATGCCATTGTGATTGCGGACAACTATGTGGAATTGCTGGATCATGGATTGGACCGCTGGACGGCTGCTTGGCGCAGTGCAAGTGATTTGATCATTCCAGTATTGGCTGCAACTATTACAATTATTGCCTCTTTCTTTCCAATGGTTTTATTGACTGGTGCGGTGGGTGAGTTTATTCACGCCTTGCCAATCACGGTTGCCATTGCGTTGGCATCATCTTTTATTGTGGCCTTGGTCTTAACGCCAATGTTGTGTTATTTCTTTATCAAAAAAGGATTGCACGACCACAGTGAAGAAGCAGAAAAAAATAAAAAATTCTCTCTTTTGGACAAGATGCAAGAGGGATACAACGGCTTGTTGGACTGGAGTATCAAACACCCAAAATTGGTGGTTTGGTCCAGTTTGTCTACCATCGTTATTGCTGGGTGCTTGTATCTTTTTGCAATCAAACAAAAATTCTTCCCTTCTGCAGAGCGCAATCAATTTGTTGTGGAGTTGTGGATGCCAACGGGTACCAAACTTGACAAGACGGAAGAAGCCATTTTAAGGGTTCAAAAAATTGTAGAACAAGACAAACGGGTGCTGTCTTATGCAACTTTTGCAGGGATGAGTGCTCCGCGTTTTTACTATAACTTTTCTCCAGAAGTTCCTGCCACTAATTATGCTCAAATACTTGTAAATACTACAGATGAGCATGCCACATTAGCCATGGCAGCTGAATTGAAGCAAAAGGTAGCGAATATCATTCCGGAAGGGACGCCACAAATTAAATTGATGCAACAAGGACAACCTTTAAAAGCTCAGGTGGAAGTGCGTGTCATTGGGGAAGATTTAAATGTGATCAAGCAACTGGGAGATACCATCAGTCAAATTATCAAGGCTGAAAAAGGAAGTTATTTGGTGCGCAATGATTTTAGAGAAGACAGTTATGGATTGAACATCCAACTTAAGCCAGAGGCAGAACGTTTGGGATTCACGACAGAAAGTATTTCTAAAATGGTGTATACCGGTTTTTCTGGTGCTCCAGTAACAACTATATATGAAGGGAAAAATCCAGTGCAGGTCAAATTCAGATTGGATGAAAAGGACCGTGGCTCTTCAAGTGATTTAAACAATTATATGATTGCCTCACCGGTGACCGGATCTAGCGTTCCTGTGCGTCAAATTGCCAATTTGGTTCCAGAGTGGCAAAGTGGTCAAATCATGCACAGAAATGGAGTGCGAACGTTGACGGTTCAATCTGAAACAACAGAAGACTTATTGCCTTCACAATTGCTTAAAAAAGTGCAACCTAAGATTGACGCCATCAAATTGCCAACGGGTTACCGCTTGGAATATGGAGGTGAATATGCCAATAAAAAAGAAACTTTAGGTCAGATGATTGCTGTTTTGGGCATCAGTTTGGTGTTGATTTTCTTTATTCTTTTGTTCCAATTTAGAAATTTAAAGGAGGCTGCTATCATTATGTTGACCATTCCTTTGAGTTTGCTAGGTGCTCTTTTTGGACTGTACATCACGGGGAATAACTTTGGATTTACAGCCTTTGTAGGATTGGTTAGTTTGTCTGGAATAGTGGTGCGAAATGCCATCATTTTAGTGGACCACACCAATGAGTTGATCAAAGATCACGGAATGGATTACAAAGAAGCGGCTGTTGAAAGTGGTAAACGTCGTTTGAGACCTATATTTTTAACTGCTATGGCTGCTGCTATTGGAGTTTTACCAATGATTCTATCTGGTTCTCCAATGTGGAGTCCGCTGGCTTCTGTAATTGCCGTTGGGGTGATTTGGAGTATGGTCATGGCTTTGTTGACTGTTCCTGTGTTGTACATCAGATGGATGAGACCAACAGACTTTGAAGATTATGCAGTGGAATTAAATAAAAATGAAGAAAATGAATAAGATCAATATATCTTCTTTGGCCTTGTTTCTAGCTCTTGTTACTGGGGTGAAAACTGCTGCTCAAGAAAGGGAAGTGATTGGTTTGGAAACTGTAAAACAGGCTGCTTTTGAAAAAAATCACCTGTTAAAAGTGAAACAATACCAGTTGGAAGAAAAATTGGAAAAAGTTCAAGAAGACAAAATTAAAAGACTGCCTGCATTGAATGTCAATTCCAATTACCAATACAATGTCAATGTTGGGGCGCTAACCATTCCTGCGGGATCTTTTGGAAGCTTGCCTTTGGGACCTAACACGGTGATTGCCTTGCCAAATGAAAACTTTAAATACGACATTGGAACACACCACACGTTCAACGCATCTGCGGTTTTGTACCAACCTTTGACCCAACAATTCAAAATTGGTTCTGCTGTCAAAGCTGCAAAATTGGATGCTGAGGTTGCAAGGCTTGAGGCTGACAAAGTGCAATTGCAGGTAACCAATGGGGTGGAGAAATTATATTATGGCCTTTTGGTAAACCAATACAGACAACAGGAGGCGGGTTTGAAAAAGCAAGTTGCAGCATTGAAGCTGTATGATGTGGAAAGTGCGCTTTTAGCAAAGAAAACGGTTGACAATAGCGCTGTTGGATTGCGTGCTTCTTTGGCAGATGCTAACCAAGAACTCTTGAAGTTGCAAATGGAGGCTGAGGATTATTTAGCAGACTTACAACAGTTGACAGGATTGGATCTATCTGACAAGAAATTAGCTCCTGCTGCCGCTGTTTTAACTATGGAAGAGACTACTGAATCAGCTCCTAAAAACGTTGATGTAGCGTTGGCTAAACTGTCTATAGAAAAGGCTGCTGTTGGGAAAAAGGTGGCGATGCAAAACAATTTACCTGACGTTGGCGTTTTTGTTGGATATGCTTACCAATTGGGAAGTGTGTTGATGCCAGAAAATAATCCATTTGCTGGGTTATCTCTGAAGTGGGATGTACAGGGGATTTTGAGCAACCGTCACGTGGCTAAACAACGTGAGTTACAAATGGCTCAGGCGGCTGAAAACGTGGCTTACACGGAGGAACAATTGGCGGTGAACCGCGGTAAAAATCAACGCAAAACCAACCAGGCAATGCAGTTGGTTGAGGTGGCAAAACAGGCGAGAACCTACCGTACTGAAGAGCTTAAAATTCAAAAAGACCGTGCATTTGCTGGGTTGAATAAGCCGATTGATGTGCTGGAAGCAGAAGCTAATTTTTACAAGTCTGAAGCTGATTATTATGCGGCTTTGTTGCAATTAAAAGTGATACATGCAGATTATAAATTACTGGAGTAATCCAACCTATATAACAATTTTAAAATAATGTTTGATCTGTTTCTTTATTTCACACTTTAGACCCTTGATTATAACTTTATTATAACGACCGATTCTATGAATCGGTCGTTTTTTTTTGTCTTTATTACAATGAATAATGGTGTTTTTAACGCATTTTTAAGCGCTTGCGTTAGCGGTTGAAGCGGCATCCTTTTCACTGGCCATCGGCCGTGAAAAGATATAGCGGAAGACGCGACCCCCTTTTTTTCTAAGGGGGTAACGCCATTAAATCCCGTAAACACTTGATTTTAATGGGGTGAAATAAAATATTTATAATTTATTTAGACTTATTAAAAATAATAATTTACATTTGCTGCAACAGTTGTTATTTAGATTAAATAAAAATAGTATTGCAAATATGAAATATGCGTTGTTTTTGTCTTTCCTGTCTGGGATGAATGTTTTGATGGCTCAAGAGGGGGATAGTTTGTCTGTTTTGAAGATGGATGAGCTGATTATTTCTGGCCAATACAACCCTCAAACGGTGAATAAATCCATTTATGAGGTGCGTGTGATCAACCGCGAAATGATTGACAGACAGGCGGGGAATAATCTGGCTGATTTGTTGAATCAAACGCTGAATATGAACATTATTCCCAATGCGAACACGGGGAAATCTGGTGTTCAAATGTTTGGATTAGACAGTCAATATTTCAAGATTCTAGTGGATAATATTCCGCTGATAAACGACGAAGGTCTTGGTAATAATACGGATTTAACGCAGATAAACCTGGATGATGTTCAACAAATTGAAATCGTTGAAGGTTCTATGGGAGTGGAGTATGGTGCCAATGCTATTTCTGGGATTATTAATATAATAACCAAAAAAAGTGTACAACATAAATGGGTGATTTCGCCCATGATTCAAGAGGAAACCGTGGGGAAGGAATACAATTGGCGCAACCAGGGGCGGCACATTCAGTCTCTGAAAGTGGATCACAACATCAGTGATCGTCTGTTTGCAAATGTGACCTATACGCGCAATGATTTTATGGGGTTTTGGAACGATTACCACGGGAAATTTCACCTGGAAAACGACGGTAAAAGGGGCTTTGAATGGCTGCCAAAAAGACAACATACCGCCAAGGGGATTTTGCGCTATAAACACGATAATTACCAGCTGTTTTACAAATTGGAATTCTTTAATGAGGGCATCAAAAGATATAGTAATGAAGTGTTACAAAATTATGATCCCGCAACAGAAACTGACCAGCCGGTGGGGAGTGATGCCAAATTTAAAACCCACCGTTGGGTGCACCACTTGAATGCTTCAGGGCGTTTTGAAGACGTTGTAAACTATGATTTTTCTTTCTCATTGCAACAGCAAAAAAGAGCGGTTGAGCAATTTCAATACGACCTGAGAAAAGACGAAAAATTTGATGCTTTGAGTCAAATATACGAGAGTCGAAAGGGGTATTATTCCAAAGGGAATTTCAGCAATTTTATAGAAAATAAAACTTTTGACTTCCAAATGGGTTACGAATTTTCAGTTATGGATGGATATGCATCTTCTCTGGCTGGGACGTTTGCTGACCCCATCAATAAGAAGCTGGAAAACTATGACGTCTTTGCGTCTTCAGAAATTACACTTTCCAAAAAACTGTCCTTAAGACCGGGCGCAAGGGTGCTTTTTTCTCCTCAATTTGACAACCAAGTGGCCTGGTCCATGAGTGCAAAATACTTGTTTGAAAAGGGATATGAGTTGCGTGCCATTTTGGGAAGTTCGCCCAGATTGCCCAATTATGAGGAGTTGTATTCCTATTTTGTCGATGTGAATCACAACGTTCAGGGAAACCCAAATTTAAAACCTGAACAGGGGAAATCTGCATTTTTACACCTTAAAAAACAGTTTGACTTCCAACCAAATGCTGCCCTTCAATCCAAAGTATCTGCATGGTATATTGACGTGAAGGACAAGATTGATTTGGTGGTGGTTGAAGTGGCGCCTTTGGCTTATTCTTACCGCAATATTAACGCTTACAAAACTTTTGGTTTTACATGGACCAATAACATAAGATATAATGATTTTACAGCCGGTATGGGGGTTACTTATGCTGGGGTATCTCAAGAATTAGAAGCACAATCCAATCAAAAGGCAGACTTTTTATTTGCTGCTCAGTTTAATGTAAATGCGTCTTATCCGGTGCCTACTACTAAAACCGTTTTTTCAGCATTTGTCAAGTATAACGGTCCTATAAATCAATTTGTTCAACGACAAAATGAATTAAACGAGACTGTTTTCATCAAGGGAAGACAGGATGGCTTTACTTGGTTTGACGCTTCCATTAAACAGCGATTTCTACAAGACAAATTGGAGGTGACTGCTGGTGCTCGCAATTTGATGAACATCAAAAGTATCAACACAACTGCTACCAATGCTGGGGCTCATGATGCTGCTGCTAGTACGCTGATGTTGGGGTATGGCAGATCCTATTTTTTAAAACTATTGTATAAAATAAACCTATGAAAATTTTCAAATCCCTATTGATATTATTTGTGCTGTTGTCGCAAATTTCTTGCAACGACAATGATGCTGTAGCTTCTCAAGATTTTGTGATTGCATTTAAAGAACAGTCTGTTGATTTTTCAACGATTGAAAACTCCAAAACTATACAACTTACATTTTCTGAAAAAGCGGCATACGCCGGTTCTGTCACCTTGAATTGGACGGCAGATCAAGCGACTTACAACACAGATTTTGAGACGTTTCCCAACGCTTCATCTGGTCAATTGACCTTGGATTTTGCAGCTGGTGCAGCTGGTGTTTCCTTTGAATTTAAAAATTTAATTTTTCCTTTTGACCGTAGTGATAAGGCTGTAACTTTTAAAATTACTTCCATCAATTATGGTGCTCCAGCAGTGATTCAAGGGTACAGTAGTTTGTTGGTTTCTTTTGATCGTGCCATTGGGGGAACGGTACTTCCAGATGTGGGGGGACCAAATCAACCCAATCAGGTCTTTGTGGATTTGAGTACCAATCAGGTTGTTTTGAGTAGGAGAGACTTATGGGATTTTGGATTTTACAGCGGCAGTGAAGATCGCGTGGTCTTGAACGGGTCGCTTTATATGGCGGCAACGGCCTTGGATCAAAACAATATTGACGCAGTGACTCCAGCCTCTGTTCAAGGACTGATTAACCAAGTGGCTGTGGGAACGTTTGACCCTACAAATGAAAACTATATTGACGATCCCAAAGGGGATATTTCAGAAACAGCGATTGCTGAAATTTCTGCCAATACTGCTGACAATAAGGTGTATCTAGTCAATATGGGCTATGAGATTGGTACCGCAACGCCTCCTGTTGGGAGTGTCGCTATTGCCGGTGCTTCACGTGGATTTAAAAAAATACAGATTCAGAAAACAGCTGCGGGTTACAAATTGCTTTATGCCAATTTGGAAGACACAACACACCGTGAAATGGACATTCAAAAAAGACCAGATTACAACTTCACTTTTGTCAGTGTTACCAACCACAACCAACCTCAGGTTGAACCTTTGAAAGACAAATGGGATTTGTGTTTTACAGTTTTTACAAATGTGATTCCGGGTAATGGATCTTATGGATATTCAGATTTTGTGCTGTTTAATCGCAAAGCCGGGGTGAAAATGTATCAAGTGAACACGACTCAAGTGAGTTATGCCAACTTTAATGCGTCCCATTTGGAGGAGCAACGCTTTGTTTTGGATCAACGCGTGATTGGTGCTGACTGGCGTGATGTCTTTACCGGTGGTGCTTTTACAGACCGCTTTTACATTTTGAAAGACACGGATGGCAATGTGTACAAAATCAAAATGCTATCCATGATCAATACGTCGGGTTGGAGAGGATATCCCTCTTTTGAATACCGATTGGTGGAATAAATTAAAACTATTTAAAATTAAAACAGATACTTATGAAAAAGAAATTACTTTCTATGGCACTACTACTAGGTGCTTTCACAATTCATGCGCAGGTGGTGACGCATACAGTAACCATGGGGGCGGGTTCAGGAAACAATGTGTTTTACAAAATAAATACCCAATCTGAAACCAGTTACAACAACAACGACTGGGACCTGGCTTTTTACAGAGATAGCTCCAGACAAAAAGGCATTAGAATTAATGACGGTAAGGGGTTGACTCTTCATGAGGTGAGCAATAATATCAACGATTGGAATACGGTTTCAATCGGTGATGTATCTGATGAAAATGCACTTTACAATTCTGACATCACTTGGGCTGATGGTGCTTTTGATGCAGGTTCAGCTCAGTTTGGTTGGGGGGTGTACAACATTTCAACTCATGCGGTAACGGGAAGCGTGGTCTTTATCATAAAATACCCAAACAACCAATTTAAAAAGGTGAAGATCAACAGTTTTTTGGGTGGATACAATTTCACTTATGCAAATTGGGATGGTGCTGCTTGGGGACCTGATATCACGCAGGAATTGCCAAACACAGCAAATGCGAACAACTATTTCAACTACTTTAATTTAAACACCAATACAGCAGTAATTGCGGAAGCAGATAAAACGGCATGGGATTTAGAATTTACAAAATATACAGGAGATGTTCCCACTTTTGACGGTACGTTGATGAAATATGTGGTGACAGGTGTTCTTCACAATCCTAACGTCACGGTTGCAAAATCTCAAAACATGGAAACGGGCGCTTTTAGCGAAGAGATAAATGCCATTGGTTACAACTGGAAAACGTTTAACGGTGCAGATTACAGCGTGGATTCAGCAACCAATTACTTTGTAAAGTATGCTGATGCGACTGTTTACAAACTTAATTTTCAAAGTTTCTCAGGTACTTCTACTGGAACAACTGTGTTCACAACAGAAGATGTAACTGCGTCGTTGAGCACGTCAGATCCTTTGGCACAAGTTCAATTTGGAGTTTTTCCTAATCCGTCTACAAACAAGAGGGTTAACCTTCTTTTAGATCTTAAAAATACAGATGCTGCGGGCTTAGAAGTTCAGATTTTCAATACAAATGGGGGCTTAGTTCACCAAGAACAATATACTGATGGAAGTGGCTTTTACAATAGAGAACTGGACCTTTCTAAATTGTCTTCAGGAATTTATTTAGTCAAAATTCAATCCGGTAGCTATGGAGCTACCAAAAAATTAATTCTTAACTAATCCATAGTTAGATTTTTCGTGTTATTTAGGATAGCACACGTTTGTTGAAGTTTTACTTTAGTTAAAACTTGTTTAGGTGTTTTTATTGTAAAAAGGGACGGTTTAAATTAAACCGTCCCTTTTGCTTTTTGAATGTAGCTGCACTACAATCACATAATTGTAGTGCCGCTAGCTGCTATTTTACTATCTTATATCAAGTCTTTTACAATTTCTTGCCAAGCGGCTAATTCAGGAATTCCAGGCTTGCGTTTTCCAAAAAATTGAACAATAACGTCTCCCATTTCATTAAATACCTCAATGGAAGTGACTACTCCGTCTGCCGTTGGTTTTCTGACCAACCACGTTTGGGAAATTTTGGACATGTCCAAGTGTAGGTTGAAGTCTGGGTCCATGATGTTGAACCACTGTTCGTGCCACAACGTCTTTTTTATTGGACCGGTATGGATTTGAATGATCCCTTTGTTACCTACAAAAACCATGATTGGCAATTGGGTTTCTGCTACTTTTTCCAACATCTTTACAATGCTGTCCTTGTTGATTGGTTTCGCATAATAGTGATCTGGAGCCAAGCGCAACGCCTGAGTTCTAGAAACTTGGAATTTTCTTAGCAGCCCAAAAAAGTTATGGGTGTCTTGTAAATTTTTCCATTCGTTTTGAAATCCAAAAACATCAATTTCACCATCCGCTTTTTCAATCACGTTGGGAATAGATGGCGTTATGGTTAGATTTACATCCTGCTGCGGACTTTTATATTTTTCAACTAATTTTTCAAAGGCCGTTGCATCGCTGTCTTTGGTCAAGTAAATTTTGTGTATGGCTTCTCCGTCTTTTCCAAAGAATTGAAAGCTTTTTCTGTCTCCTTCAGACACGGCAAAAGCAGAGACCCATTGGTTGAGGAAAATTCTTAAATCAATATCTTCTCCTATAAATAGCTGTGCATGCGTAGAGGTAAAATCTGCGTTTAAATACACTCCTTTTCTTTCGTGTACTGCTTCATTGTTTCTTGATAAAGCCATCACCTTACCCAGTTGTTCGATCTCTTTTAAAAGCGCTTCAAAGTGAGGTTCCAAAAGGGTTACTCCCTCATTTATGTTTAGTGCTAACAACTCCACCTCACTCACACCAAGGGCAAAAGCTGCGTTTCTGATGCGCAGATGTGGGTTGTTTTCTTTTAGTTTATTCCATTGTTCTTTTAAAGAAATTGTGTTGTTCATGTGTTTTGTTTTTAGTTCCCAAAAAGTATTAAGGGAAGGTTTGTAATTGGATTGCTGCATACCACACAGGGAAATTCATAAGCATCACTTATTATTTCTGAGGTGAGTATGTGTTGTGGTTTGTCAAAACCAAGACATTTTCCATTTTTGAGCAATAGTATTTTGTCTGCAAAAGTACCTGCCAAATTGATGTCGTGCAACACCATGAGAACTACATTCCCTTGTGTTGCATAGTTTTTTAAAAGGTTTAATATTTTGAATTGGTGCGCCACGTCCAAATTGTTTAAAGGCTCATCTAAGATAATGGTTTTGTTGACGTGATCATTTTGGAGTTGAGCCAAGACTCTTGCCAGGTGAACACGTTGTTTTTCTCCGCCAGAAAGTTGGTTGTACGGCCTTTTAGCCAAACTTTCAATCTCCAGTAAAGACAACATTTCAGTGACAATATGATGGTCGTTTTTCAAGGGCTGTTGTTGGTAATAAGGATACCTTCCCATTCTTACCACTTCCTCAACAATTAACGGTATTTCATGCTGTTGACTCTGTGAGAACTTGGCTTTGTGCTGGGCTAATTTTTGAAGATTCCAAGTTGTGTATTTTTGGTCTTTGAGGGTAATCTCCTGTGCTTCTTTTCCCTCAATTTCATTTGACAACAAACTGAGCAAGGTGGATTTCCCAGCCCCATTGGGTCCAATTATGGCAATGAACTCTCCCGGGTGCAGGTCAATGGACACCTTGTCAATTAGTTTTCTTTGATTGCTTGTATAAGAGATCTGTTTGGCGTGAATCATATTTTTCCTTTTTTGTATCTGATCAATAACAGTATAAAAACGGGAGCTCCCATAAATGCAGTCAGTATCCCGATGGGTATTTCTGACGGTGCAACAACCGTTCTTGAAACGGTATCTGCAACCACCATTATGAAACTGCCTAAAACGGCAGACAACGGCAATATGTACAAGTAGTTGGACTTGAAGAGTAACCTCAAAATATAAGGTACAATCAATCCTATAAAACCGATGGTTCCACAAAATGCAACACAGGTACCCACCATCAACGCAGTGGTTATGATGATTTGGGTCTTTATTTTTTCCACGGGAATTCCCAGGTGTTTTGCGTCGTTTTCACCAAGTAGAAAAGCATTCAAAGCTTTGCCTTTTGGCAGGAGTATGCACAAGCCAACCCCGGTGACAACCGCGAGGATGGCATTCTTTGTCCAGTTGGCACCACCCAAGGATCCTAATGTCCAAAAGGTTAAATTTCTCAGTTCTTCATCTGTAGATACATAGGTTAATAAACCCGTTGTTGCACCACAGATGGCACTGATGGCTACACCACTGAGCAACAGCAGGACGATGTTGGTTTTTTTGTTTGTTTGCGCCATGCCATACACCAACAACATACTCAATAAAGATCCTACAAAAGACAGGATGCCCACCATAGAAAAGTACAGCATTTCAGGTAGGTATTTTTTGATGTAACTCCCCAGGACAATGGTTATACCTGCAAAGAGAACCGCTCCAGAAGTCATCCCAATCAAATCTGGAGACGCCAATGGATTTTTGAACATTCCCTGCAAGCTCGTTCCTGAAACGGCAAGGCAACAACCCACCAAAAGTGCCATGACAATCCTTGGGATGCGGAGGTGCATCAACACAAACCAATCCGTTTCCTTCCATGTTGTGTCTGTTTGAAACAGTTGGAAAAGGGTGTCAACAATCCCGTTTTCAAATTGGTAAACCCCCATAAACAACGTGAGCAAACTTGTGAAGAGGACCACACACAAGGAGATTAGCGTCACTGCTGTTACATTTTTTTGCATTTTATTTATTTAAAGCATTATTCAATTCCACTACTGCCTGACCCACACGCGGACCAAAACCTGAAAGGAGTTGCCCGTCCATGGCGATGATGTTGTTTGTTTTACCTGCATTTGTTTGTTTGATTCCATCAATTTTCAAAACGCCAGCGGTACCGCCAAGGCTTTGCAAACCACTGCTAAACATCAGAATTACATCAGGATTGCTTTGAATTAAAGCTTCTGGAGTTAAAGGTTTGTAATCGGCAAAAGTGGTCACGGCATTTTTTCCGCCCGCTAATTCAATTACTTTTTCAACTGGGGTACCCGTTCCTCCAACCATTAAATTTCCAGCTCCACGAGCATAGATAAACAATACTTTTGGTTGTTTTTTGAGGGGTTTAACCTCCCTTAGTTTTTCAGTAATATCTTGATTTAACTTCTGTGCTATTTCTGTGCTGAATGCACCAGCCACGTCGTCAATTAAATTTTTTGTTCCCTCCACTGTATACTCTTGATTGACTGTGATCACTTTGATTTTAGCCTGTTTTATCTGCTCTTTCAAATCCGGTTGCAGTTCTTTTTCCAAGGCATATATAACGTCTGGTTTAAGGGCTAGAATTTTCTCCAAAGAGATACTTCTGATGTGGCCCAAGTCTGTAGCTGTAGTTTTGATGCTTTCAGGGTAGGTACTGGTCACGTCCACACCGATGATTTGGTGTTCTTGTCCCGCTGCGACCAATGTTTCTGTCAATGTTCCATTGAGAGATATGATTTTAACCGCTGCTGTGGGTTCTGTTGTTTTTTGATTTTCATCAGCCTTTGTTTCTTTGTTACAAGACACCAAAAGCGCTAAGGCACTACACAGTAAAATTTGAATTTTCATAGGTATTTATTTGTAATGGTTCTAAATAAATTCAAAAGTATTGATTCTCTTTTAGATATACAACTTATTTAGATTAAATAAAAATAGCATTATAATTTTTGGATGTTTAGAGC
>JAGHSS010000342.1 GCA_018065745.1 Candidatus Neoflavobacterium equi
TGCTTTCAAAGAGACAGAAAGCAATTTTACTCCATTTAATGCGGGAACGTATGTTGGTAAAAAAGAAGTGTTGAGTTTGGGTGTTGGTTTTGAACACATGAAGGATGCACTTTGGCATTTGGACGGGGAAGATCAGATCAAAAAAGACGCCATGACCAATTTGGCTGTAGATTTATTTTATGATGTCCCGTTGAGCAAAGACCGCGGAACGTCATTTAGTGCTTATGCCATGGCAATGCACAGTGATTATGGTGCCAATTACCTGCACATGGGACCAACCAACAATCCTGCAAATGGATTGGATGCGTCTCAGACCAGTTTAAATGGTTCTGGAAATGGAATGCCGCTTGCGGGAACTGGGACAACCTTATATGCCCAAGTTGGAGGTACATTGCCTTATTTTAATAAAGAAAAAAGCACATTGCAGCTTCAACCTGCTGTTGCTGTACAATATTCTCAATATGATGCGTTACATGATAAGGCGGTAATATATGACGCCAGTGTTTCATTGCTCTTCAGAGGGATGTCCTCTAGACTGAGTTTGAATGCGCAAAACAGACCTATATTTGATGTCAATGCTGCCAATCAGGCGGTTCAATCAGACCGAAAATGGAGTTTTGTATTAAAGTATAGAATAGATATTTTGTAACAGGTTTACTTATGGAGCATCAAATACCGGCAGTTAGAATCTTTGACTTGCCAAACGGGGATTCCGCTTTTGAACATGGTTTTTTACCAACCAATACCAAATTTGACATCACTACCTTTTGGGGGATGAAGATTTTTGAGGATTGGCAACACGGGGTTCACCCGGCTCCAAGAAGACAATATGTAATCACACTGAAAGGGAAAATTCACTTTCACGTCACAGATGGGACGGGTTTTATTTTAGAACCTGGAATCATTTTGTTAGTGGAAGATGTGAATGGCAAAGGACATTCATGGGAATTTGCTTCACAAGATAAAGAATGGATTAGATTATATGTGCCATTAGAAACAAACGGACACACATTTTTCACTCCAACAAGCGATTAAAAAAGGTATTATTTGCTAAAAAGGGACGTATAACTACTGTTATACGTCCCTTTTTTGTTTATAGGTCTTTTCTGTAAGTCTTTCTCTTTTTGTGGGTAATGGGATGGTAGTCCTTCCACAATTGTTGCACTTTTAAATTTTCTTCTAACAGCGGGTTTGTTTCCACGGTTAAAATATTGCGTTTGACTAATCTTGTGGTAAGATCTCTGAACATCAAGGCGTTTAATCCTTTATTTTGATAATCAGGATCAATCCCAATCAGGTAAAATTCAGCGTGGTCATTTTTCTTGATGGCTTGCAACAGGTGGTACCATCCAAAGGGGAACAAAGATCCGTTGGCCTTTTTGAAGGCTTTGGAGAAGGATGGCATGGTGATGGCAAAGCCTACCAATTTTCCTTCCTTATTCACCACACAGCTAATGAAATCTGGATGAATGAATTTGATGTATTTCTCTTTGTAGAAGTCAATCTGATATTGTTCAATGGGAACATAACTCTGTAATGAAGCGTAACTTTTGTTTAAAAGTCCAAACATTTCATCTACATAAGGCAAAACATCCTTGATGGTTTTAAAATCCAAGGTTTTAACTTCAAAACGACGTTCAATGATGGCAGCCATTCTTGGCAGGTCGCTGTTGTCCAAAATGTCTTTCATCTTCATGGAAAACTCCAACCACTCTGCTTCAGGTGTGAACCCAAGTGCGGTTAAGTGTGCTGGATAATAGGCGTGGTTGTACATCCCAATCATGGTGGGCATATACTCAAACCCTTGGGTCAGCATGCCGGCTTTATCCATATTGGAAAAGCCCATGGGACCTTCCATATATTCCAAGTTGTTTTCTTTACCAAAGGCATATACCTTTTGAATCAACGCCTTGGATACCTCTTTATCATCTACAAAGTCAAACCAGCCAAAACGCACTTTGGCCTTTTTCATTTCTTTTACTTCTGTCCAATTGATGATGGCTGCAACTCTCCCCACAGGTTGGTTGTCTTTGTAAGCCATGTAAAATTTAACGTCCACCGTTTCAAAGATTTTATTTGAACGGTCAAAGCTCTTTACTTCATCATTGATCATTGGGGGAACCCAATAGGCATTGTCTTTATAAAGTCCAAAAGGAAATGTAACAAATTGTTTCATTTCCTTTTGAGTATGTAATTCTTTTACTGTGATCATCAGTTCTTATTCTGCTTTAAACTCTTCTGCTCTTTTTTCTCCTTTGCTCGGGTCTTTTGACTTGTCTTTAGAATCCTTAGTGCTGTTGATTTCTACAGGTTTGTACTTTTTGTCAAAACGCCATGAAAAACCAATGGATGCATTAAAAATTCCAGGAGTGTCTTTGAAATTGACCCCTGCAGATGCGTCAATCTGCATATTGTCTGCAAGCAGGTATGCAGCCCCACCACGAACGATGTTGTCTGAGTAAAAATCACTCATATAACCTTGGTTTTCTATAAACGCGGACCACTGTGGGTTAATACCTCTTGTAAGCGTCAATATATATCCATAAGACGGGAAATCTGTCGTTATTTTATCTGCTATTACATTGGTCACCAACACCCATTGCGGCGCCAGGTGGTTCTGCAAAAGTAACATAATTTTTGGACTTACTGAAGCATCTGTAGGGAAGCTATACGGGTTGTCTCCCACGTTAAAATTAGCTCCCGCATAAACCCCAACTGTGGGAATTAGGTTGCGCCATTTTACTTTTTTATTTGCTTTCCAGCTGTATACATTGTGTTTCTCAACATATTTTTTCCAAGGGTCGTAAATCAGGTATTTAGCTCCAACGGTAAGGTTTTTAAATCCATTGCGCTTATAACTGTCAAAAGGGGTGTTCATCTTGTCACTTTGATATTGCACCTCCCCAATAAATTCCAATTCTTCTAGTAAAGCACCATATCGCAACGCCAAGTCCAATCCAAACCCAGAGGCCTTTTGATCCAATAATTCGTGCTTCTCTTGTGCATAATAGGTCCCTGCTTCTGCTTGAATAACGGTCTTACCAATGGAATATGCACCAAATGATTTCCCCGGTCTGTTGGAGTTAATTTGATCCGTATATTGTCCATAACTCATAGAGAAGGCAAAGATGCTACAAAATAAAAATTTTATTTTCATAAGGTATAAGAATTTAAACAGGGATTCCTTTGTTAATCTTCAAAAGTAACCATTTTATTATTATCTTAAGAAAACGTATTTACTTTTAAATGGATTATTTATTAAATTTGAAAAAGTAAAATTTTTAATATGGATACCGCATCATTTACAGGATTTATCAAATCATTGCTATGGATCGTCTTAATTTATTACGCATTTAAATATGCGATGAAGTTATTGGCGCCCATCTTAATCCAGAAGGTTGTTAAAAAAGCTGGAGAAACAATGTACCAAAAACAACAACAATATCAAGAACAACAAAATAATTCATATAGCTCAAACACAGAATCTCAAACGCAACACAAATCAGAAATTGATGTGAACAACCTCAGAGAGAAGAAAAAAGTAGGGGAGTATATTGATTTTGAAGAAATAAAATAAATCTTATTTTTTAGTTTTTTTAAAAGGC
>JAGHSS010000281.1 GCA_018065745.1 Candidatus Neoflavobacterium equi
GATAAATTTTTCACGCGCAGCCTCTTTTTTTTTTTCGGGGAGGTCTGGGGGATATCTTCACAATCTGAGGTGTTGGGGCAGGGGTGAGGCAAAAAAATACCGTTTATATCTTTTTGAGTTTGAGGGTTTAAAAAAAAATCTAAAATTTAGGTGTAAGTTTTATTTGCAAATAAAAATAATAATACGATATTTGCACTCGCAATCAGGAAATGATCGCAGCCAAGTGGCGTAAGAAAAAAGAAATAAAATTTTTTACACAAACACTTGTAAGTTCTAAAAAATAATGTACTTTTGCAACCGCAATAAAAAACAAAAGCTAAGGCCCGTTCGTCTATCGGTTAGGACGCCAGGTTTTCATCCTGGTAAGAGGGGTTCGATTCCCCTACGGGCTACTAAATGCGCGGTGAAATTTAACACTCTAGACGTGAACTGAGGTCCGTTCGTTTAGGGTTAGGAAGTTGAGATTTTCTCAGCTACAGAGGTTCGACTCCTCTACGGACTACCAAAAAAAATAGTATTAAAGACACTTAATAACATTAGGACATGGCAAATCACAAGTCAGCTTTAAAAAGAATCAGAAGCAACGAAAAAAGAAGAGTATTAAATAGATACCAACACAAAACAACTAGAAACGCGATCAAATCTATCCGTATCGCAACTGATAAAACAGATGCAGCAGCTAAATTAAGCGCAGTAGTTTCTATGATTGACAAATTAGCTAAGAAAAACATCATCCACGCTAATAAAGCTTCAAACTTAAAATCTAAATTAACTAAACACGTTGCTGCTTTGTAGTAACTGTTTGATTACAATATAAAAGCTCTCCTTTTCGAGAGCTTTTTTTGTCATTTTTAAAAAACGTGCTCTTAACTCACTAATAGTGTAGATAGTTAGGAAATTTTTATTAATTTTGCACTTTCAAATATTTTATATGACTTCAATTAGAAACATCGCTATTATTGCCCACGTTGACCACGGTAAAACAACGCTTGTGGATAAAATTATGTATCACTGTCAATTGTTTAGAGAAAACGAAAACACAGGTGATTTAATTCTTGATAATAATGATATTGAGCGTGAAAGAGGGATTACTATTACTTCTAAAAACGTTTCTGTAGTGTACAAAGGTACCAAAATTAACATTATTGACACTCCAGGTCACGCTGACTTTGGTGGTGAAGTGGAACGTGTATTGAACATGGCAGACGGGGTTTGTTTATTAGTCGATGCTTTTGAAGGACCAATGCCACAAACGCGTTTTGTATTGCAAAAAGCGATTGACTTAGGTTTAAAACCTTGTGTGGTAATCAACAAAGTAGATAAAGAAAACTGTACTCCAGAAGAAGTTCACGAAAAAGTTTTTGACTTGATGTTTGAACTTGGTGCTACTGAAGACCAGTTGGATTTCCCAGCGGTTTACGGTTCTGCTAAAAACAACTGGATGTCTTATGACTACAAAGATCAAACAGACAACCTTGAGCCTTTATTGGACATGGTTATCGCTAACGTTCCTGAGCCTAAAGTGGACTTGGAAGGAACGCCTCAAATGTTGATCACTTCTTTGGATTACTCTTCTTTCACTGGACGTATCGCTATCGGTCGTTTACAACGTGGAGAATTAAAAGAAGGTATGTCAATCTCTTTGGTTAAACGCGACGGTAAAATCGTGAAATCTAAAATCAAAGAATTACACGTTTTTGAAGGTTTAGGACGTAGAAAAGTAGAATCTGTACAAGCAGGTGATATTTGTGCTGTTGTTGGTTTAGAAGGTTTTGATATTGGTGATACTATCGCTGATGCTGAAAACCCTGAAGCTTTACAAACAATCGCTATTGATGAGCCAACAATGAGTATGTTGTTCACCATCAATGACTCTCCATTCTTTGGTAAAGAAGGTAAATTTGTGACGTCAAGACACATCAAAGACCGTTTGACTAAAGAATTAGAGAAAAACTTAGCATTGAGAGTTAATGAAACTGATTCTGCAGATAAATTCATGGTTTTTGGTCGTGGTGTATTGCACTTATCTGTTTTAATTGAAACAATGCGTCGTGAAGGATATGAATTACAAATTGGTCAGCCACAGGTAATCATCAAAGAAATTGATGGTGCTAAATGTGAGCCAATCGAGGAGTTGACTATTGACCTTCCAGAAAACCTTTCTGGTAGAGCAGTAGAATTTGTAACTTTGAGAAAAGGAGAAATGTTGTCAATGGAACCTAAAGGGGAACGTATGATCATCAAATTCAACATTCCATCTCGTGGAATCATCGGTTTGAGAAATCAATTGTTAACTGCAACTGCAGGTGAAGCAATCATGTCACACCGTTTCATTGAGTACCAACCATACAAAGGTGAAATTCCTGGACGTTTGTCTGGATCTTTGATTTCTATGGAAAATGGAAAAGCAATTCCTTACTCTATCGACAAATTACAAGACCGTGGTAAATTCTTCGTTGATCCAAATGAAGACATCTATGAAGGTCAGGTTATTGGTGAAAACTCTCGTGGAGATGACATGGTAGTTAACGTAACTAAAACCAAAAAATTGACAAACGTTCGTTCTTCTGGAAATGATGATAAAGCAAGAATTATTCCTGCAATCAAATTCTCATTAGAAGAGGCGTTAGAGTACATCCAAAAAGATGAATATGTAGAGGTTACTCCAAAATCAATCCGTTTGAGAAAAATTTACTTGAACGAAAACGATAGAAAACGTAACAAAATCTAGTCAAAATATACAGTGATTAAAAACCAGGACGCAAGTTCTGGTTTTTTTTATGCCTTTTTTTGGGGCGTTTCCCCGCCGCGCTTGCGCTTGTCAGGCGCCGTGTGTTCCGCTGTATCTTTTGGTCGGCAGGACCTCCCAAAAGGATGCCGCTCCACCCACTAACGCAGTTCTACCAATATTAAAAACCGTTCCTGATTCACAGTTAACTACATTCATAATATTCTCTTTTTTTTTAGAAAAAAAATGATTAATTTTGCAATCCAAATAAAGTTACTACACCATGATGTTAGACAGACTTCAATATGTAAAACAACGTTTTGACGAAATTTCAGACTTGATCATCCAGCCTGATGTAATCGCTGATCAAAAACGTTATGTACAGTTAAACAAAGAATATAAAGATTTGAAAGCGCTTGTTGAAAAGCGTGAAGAATATATCAACTTGGATGGCAACATTCAAGAAGCTAATGAAATTATCGCTGACGGTTCTGACGCAGAGATGGTGGAAATGGCTAAAATGCAATTGGATGAAGCCAAAAAACGTTTGCCAGAATTAGAAGAAGAGATCAAGTTCTTATTGATCCCTAAAGATCCTGAGGATGCGAAAAACGTTATGGTGGAAATTCGTGCAGGTACGGGTGGAGATGAAGCATCTATCTTTGCTGGAGACTTGTTCAGAATGTACACAAAATATTGCGAAGGCCGCGGGTGGAGAACTTCTGTGGTTGACGTGAGTGAAGGTACTTCTGGAGGTTACAAAGAGGTGATCTTTGAAGTAACTGGAGAAGACGTTTACGGAACTTTGAAATTTGAAGCTGGTGTGCACCGTGTGCAACGTGTACCTCAAACTGAAACTCAAGGACGTGTTCACACGTCTGCTGCAACAGTTATGGTATTGCCAGAAGCTGAAGAATTTGACGTTCAAATTGATATGAATGACGTGAGAGTTGATTTCTTCTGTTCATCAGGTCCTGGTGGTCAGTCTGTAAATACAACAAAATCTGCAGTCCGTATGACGCACATTCCAACAGGTTTGGTTGCTCAGTGTCAGGATGAGAAATCTCAACACAAAAACAAAGACAAAGCATTAACTGTTTTGCGTTCGCGTTTGTATGAAATGGAATTGGCTAAGAAACAAGAAGAAGACGCTAAAACGCGTGTGTCTCAAGTTTCTTCTGGAGACCGTTCTGCAAAAATTAGAACGTACAACTACCCTCAAGGTCGTGTGACAGATCACAGAATTGGTTTGACACTTTATGATTTGGACGGGGTGATGAATGGAAATATTCACAAAGTGATTGACGAGCTTCAGTTGGTTTCTAATACAGAGAAATTAAAAGAAAGCGACGTTTTCTAATATATATAAAGCTGTCCTTCACGGACAGCTTTTTTTATACCTCCCTTCCAAAGCCCAATGCCCTGGTAAATGACCCAGGCGTTAAGGATGGGAGCGGCATCCTTTTGGACGGCCCTGCCTCCAAAAGATACAGCGGACAGCCTGACGCTGTTGGTCCTTTTTTCAAGGACAAACAGGGGAACGCACCAAGCAATTTTACTATCTTTACCAACAACTATACAACATGACTACAACGTTTTTAACAGAGCAAATTCACTTGAAAAAATCCTTTCTTTGCATTGGTTTGGATGTGGATTTGACCAAAATTCCAGCGCATTTACTGGATGCTGAGGATCCGATTTTTGAGTTCAACAAAGCCATAATTGACGCAACACATGACTTGGCGGTCAGCTTCAAACCCAATACTGCTTTTTATGAAGCTTACGGAATTAAGGGCTGGATGGCTTTGGAGAAAACTGTGAATTATATCAATGCTAACTACCCAGAAATTTTTACAATTGCAGATGCAAAACGTGGGGATATTGGGAACACATCTTCCATGTATGCCAAGGCATTTTTTGAAGATTTGGCTTTTGACAGCGTGACTGTAGCGCCATATATGGGCAAGGATTCTGTGGAACCGTTCTTGGAATTTGAGGATAAACATACCATACTTTTGGCATTGACATCCAATGTTGGAGCCTTTGATTTCCAGACCCAAAATGTGGACGGGGCAACCTTGTACCAAAAGGTTTTAGAAACGTCTCAAACGTGGAAAAATGCGTCTCAATTGATGTATGTCGTTGGGGCAACCAAGGCGTCATACTTTGGAGAAATTAGACAATGGGTGCCTGACAATTTCTTGTTAGTCCCTGGTGTAGGCGCACAAGGCGGAAATTTACAAGAAGTTTGCGCACAAGGATTAAACAAAAATGTGGGGTTGTTAATCAATTCTTCACGTGGAATTATATATGCGGGAAATGGTGCAGATTTTGCAGTCCAAGCCCGTGCAGAAGCATTTAAATTACAAACAGAAATGGCGGCTATTTTAGCTGAGCGTTACTAAATTATACATATTATTATTTGGC
>JAGHSS010000251.1 GCA_018065745.1 Candidatus Neoflavobacterium equi
ATATAAGCCCTATTTGGGATGTTTTTTCTTACATAAGCCCCTCAACCATACATTTTTATGAAATACGTAACGCAAATTTAACTTTGTTAAATAAAATGCGATAATTCAATGTTCAATGGCATTTTAAGATATTGAATATTCCAATATTTAGCATTTTAATTGAAATATGTTAGTTTATCTTCCGTCGTGAATCTTAGACAAATGGTAGGATTTTATCGATGTAGGAAAAATTTATTAACAATGTGGGAATAAGTGGTAAAAAGTGGAAAAAAAAATATAATTTTGTATAAATCATTTTTAATCGAACTATTTTGATCAACCTTGTCGGTACATATGAATGCAAAATAGATGCAAAAGGCAGAATATCAGTGCCTTCTGGTCTAAAGAAGCAGTTTCCAGCATTGGAAACAGGCTTTGTATTGAAGCGTTCTGTGTTTGAGAAATGTGTTGAGTTGTATCCAAATAGTGAATGGGAGAAGTTGACGGCGAAATTAGCGAAGTTGAATCAATTTGTTAAGAAAAATCAACTCTTTGTCAGAAAGTTTTTGGCAGGTAGTAAACAAATTGAGATTGACGACGCTGGGAGAATGCTTCTTTCAAAAGATTTGCTTGATTATGCTCAGATAACAAAAGACGTGGTACTAAGTGCTAACGTTGGGAAAATTGAAATTTGGGACAAAGATTTATATGAACAATCTATTGCAATCAGTGACGACGATTTTTCAGAGTTGGCTGAAGATGTAATGGGTGAAATTAATTTTGACGATTTTGGAATATCATAATCCAGTATTACTTAAAGAAACCGTAGATGGTTTAAATATTAAACCTGACGGGGTGTATGTAGATGTTACCTTTGGTGGTGGCGGTCATTCACGTGAAATCATGAAACGTCTTGGACCAAATGGAAAACTGTTTGCATTTGATCAAGATACAGATGCTTTAGCTAATGCAATTGATGATGATCGTTTTACATTGATAAACGAAAACTTTAGATACATCAAAAGATTTTTGAGATTTCACGGTGTAAAATCTGTCGATGGTATCCTTGGTGATCTTGGAGTTTCTTCTCACCAATTTGACGTTGCTGAACGTGGGTTTTCAACTCGTTTTGACGCAGAGTTAGACATGAGAATGAATCAAAGTGGAGAGCTTAGTGCATATCACGTAGTGAATGAATATGCTGAAGAGGACATCAGAAATTTATTGTCAAAATATGGAGAGTTAACCAATGCAAAACAAATGGCACATACCATTGTTACCGCAAGAGAGTTAAAGCCGATTAAAAATACAGAAGAGTTAAAACAAATTTTAGGTAAGTTTTTACCGGCTCACAAAAGCCACAAGATTTTAGCTCAGATTTACCAAGCCATCAGAATTGAAGTAAATCAAGAGATGGATGTGTTGAGAGAGTTTTTAGAGCAATCTTTAGAAATCTTAAATCCAGAAGGTCGTTTGAGTGTGATTTCATACCACTCCTTAGAAGACAGATTGGTGAAGCGCTTCATGAAAAACGGAATGTTTGATGGAGAACCAGAAAAAGATTTCTTTGGACGTTTTGAAGTTCCTTTCAAACTTATAGGAAAGTTAATTGTTCCTAGTGATGAGGAAATAAAGATCAATAATAGAGCACGAAGTGCCAAGCTAAGAATAGCAGAAAAGAAGTAATATAAAGATACTGGGATGGTAAAAGAGAATTTCTACAACTTGCTAAAAGCAAAGTATTTGTCTGAAGATGGAGCTTTGGAAAAATGGCAATTTATATTGTTCTTATTGTTACTTGCCATTATCATGATTGCAAACTCACATAGGTATGAAAAGAAGGTATATGAAATATCGGCTTTGACCACTGAAGTGAAACAATTGCGTTCAGAATTTGTTGACACGCGATCTGAATTGATGGAGTTAAAAATGGAATCAACGATATCTCAAAAAATGGAGTTGATAGAAGTTTTTCCTTCTGAAGTACCACCTTTAAAGATTAAGGTGAATAAACAAGATGAAAATATATTCAAGAGGTTATGGCAGTAAAGAATAAACTACACACCAAAAGAATGTATATCGTTGTTATTTGGCTCGTTCTTTTTGTTTTTGGATTGATGTATAAGTTGTTTTACATACAATGGATACAAGGGGATGAATTTCGCAAAATAGCTCAAGAAAGAACCGTCAGAGATGAAGGTGTTCCCGCAAACAGAGGGAATGTTTATTCTGCAGACGGGAGTTTATTGGCGACTTCAATTCCGGATTACACCATCAGATTTGATGCTGTTGCACCAAAGGTTGAAAATTTTGAAAGCAATGTTAGAAAACTTTCAGATTCACTGGCTTTGATGTTTGGCAATCACGCCTCAGAATGGGAATCCAGGTTTAGAAGAGCAAGAGCGACAAAAAACAGATATATGTTGGTCTCAAAAAATTTGAGCTATACAGAATATGTGAGAGTAAAGAATTTTCCACTTTTTAATTTGGGTGCAAATAAAGGAGGGATTATTATAGAGCAAGAAACCATCAGGGAACACCCCATTGGTAAGATTGCAGAAAGAACCATAGGTTACCAACGAATTGATGAGGATGGAAAGATCATCAGAGTTGGGATTGAAGGAGCTTTTAACGATTATTTGAAAGGTGTTGACGGAAAGCAATTGATGCAAAAGATTGCCAAAAATCAATGGAAGCCTATCAGTGCTTTTAATCAGATTGAACCTCAAGACGGGTATGACATCGTGTCAACCATTGACGTTTACATCCAGGATATTGCACACCACGCTCTTTTAAAACAACTGGAAAAATACCAAGCAGACCACGGTTGTGTGATCGTGATGGAAACGGAGACTGGAGAAATCAAGGCGATTTCAAATTTGGGGAGAAACCCAAATGGCGTTTATTATGAGCGTATGAATTATGCCGTTGGTGAATCTCATGAACCGGGTTCCACTTTTAAACTGATGGATATGATTGCTCTTTTGGACGACAAAAAAGCTGACACAACCAAAATTTACGACACCAACAACGGGGTAGTGACTTACAGAGGGAGAAAGGTTAAAGATTCCAACGGTAAGGGATATGGAAAAATATCTCTAGGTCGTGGTTTTGAATTGTCCTCTAACACGGTTTTGGTTCAAGCGGTTTATGATGCTTATAAAGACAACCCTTGGCAATTTGTCAACAGGGTAAATGATATGGGGTTGAACAAGCCTTTGGGATTGCCAATTATTGGAGAGGGGAAACCAAAAATCCCACAACCTTCAGATAAAGATTGGTCGCCAATATCATTGCCGTGGATGGCTTTTGGATATGGATTGTCAATCACACCTTTGCAAACACTGACATTGTATAATGCAGTTGCAAACAATGGTGAAATGGTGAGACCCATATTTGTCAAAGAAATCAAGAACTGGAATAAGACGGTTAAGAGATTTGAGAAAGAAATCATTCACCCAAAAATTTGTTCTGATGAGGCATTGGTTCAAATCAAACAACTTTTGGAACGTGCGGTTAAATATGGTACAGGTAAGAAGTTGTATTCACCAAATTTTTCCATGGCTGGAAAAACGGGTACAGCTCAGGTAAATTACAACAAAGGAGATGGAGAAATGTATTACGCATCCTCTTTTGCTGGATTTTTCCCGGCAGACCATCCAAAATACTCCTGTGTAGTTGTGGTTCACAAACCCAATGTTGCTAAAGGATTTTATGGAGGAGACGTTGCAGGACCGGTATTTAAAAGAATTGCTCAAAAAATATACACAGATGTTCCATCAACCAATGAGGTTAAAAAGATCAACGGGATTATGGAACGTCATGAAAAGCAATATGCGGCCTATGAAGGTAAGGCACAGGTAAAATCCTCTAAAACTCCAGATGTAGTTGGGATGTCAGGGATGGATGCCATCGCTTTGTTAGAAAATAACGGTTTGCATGTGCGCATTGTAGGGAATATAATTGGAAAGGTTAAAAAGCAATCCAAAAATCCTGGGGAGTCTATTGGAAGAAACGAATCCATAACAATTGAATTATCGTGAAAATATTAAAAGATATACTTTATAAGGTTGACATTGAATCCACTGTTGGTTCAACAAACATTGCATTGAATGCCATTGCATTTGATTCAAGAGTTGTAACCGCAGGAACGGTGTTTGTAGCTTATAAGGGAACGGTGACAGATGGTCATCAATATATTGATAAAGCCATTTCATTGGGAGCCGTTGCAATTGTATGTGAAGTATTACCAGCACAATTGACGGAAGGTATTACCTACATCCAAGTGAAAAATGCTTCATTGGCATTGGCGTTTATCAGCGCAAACTTTTATGGAGATCCATCAGCACAACTAAAATTAGTAGGGGTGACGGGTACCAATGGAAAAACTACCATTGCAAGTTTGTTGTATCAATTGTTTAAAAAGGCGGGATACAAAGTAGGATTGATTTCAACGGTGAAAATCATGGTTGATGAAACTACCTACCCAACAACACATACCACACCAGATTCCATTGCCATAAATAAATACATGGCGCAGATGGTGGACACTGGTTGTGAATTTTGTTTTATGGAGGTAAGTTCCATTGGAATTCACCAAAACAGAACAGCAGCCCTGCATTTTGAAGGCGGAATTTTTACCAATTTGTCTCATGACCATTTGGATTACCACCCAACTTTTGCAGAATACAGAGATGTAAAAAAATCGTTCTTTGACCATTTGCCAAAATCAGCCTTTGCCATTACCAATGTGGACGACAAAAATGGAAACATCATGTTGCAAAACACGGGGGCAAAAAAAATTACCTATGCTTTAAAAAGCGTTGCAGATTTCAAGGCACAGATTTTAGAAAACAATTTGAATGGCCTTTTGTTGCGCATCAACACCACAGAAGTATACACCCATTTGATTGGTTCTTTTAATGCCTATAATCTTTTGGCGATTTATGCAACAGCCTTACAGCTGGGATTAGAAAATCAAGAAGTGTTGCGCATCATCAGTGAGTTGCAAAGTGTAGCAGGAAGATTCCAATACATAATTTCTGATCAAAAAATCACTGCGATTGTTGATTATGCACATACACCAGATGCCCTGGAAAATGTATTGTCAACCATTGAGGATATCAGAACTAGAAATGAAAAAATAATAACTGTTGTTGGATGTGGCGGTGACCGCGACAAAACCAAGCGACCAGAAATGGCTGAAATAGCAGCTTCAAAAAGTGACCTTGCTATTTTTACTTCTGACAATCCAAGAAGTGAAGATCCTCAAGTAATCTTAAATGAGATGGAAGCGGGGGTAGCACCACAACACTACAATAAAACGCTGAGTGTTTTAGATCGTTTTCAAGCAATCAAGACCGCATGTCAAATGGCACAGCCAAATGACATCATTCTTATCGCAGGAAAAGGGCATGAGACCTATCAAGAAATAAATGGAGTACGTCATGATTTTGACGACTTAAAAATTATAACTGAACTTTTATCTAATAAGTAAGCCAATGCTTTTTTATTTTTTTCAATATTTAGACAGAGTGTTAGATGTACCAGGTACAGGTGTTTTCCAATACATAACATTCAGATCGGGATTGGCTATCATATTATCCCTTTTAATCTCTACCATTTTTGGTAAAGTAATTATCAGCTATTTGCGCAAGCAACAAATTGGGGAAACCGTTCGTGAATTGGGATTGGAAGGTCAAAAAGAGAAATCTGGAACACCAACCATGGGAGGAATTATCATCATTCTTGCCACGCTAATACCGGTAATCTTATTAGCTAAATTAGATAATATCTATGTTCTTTTACTTATTGTGACTACGATTTGGATGGGAATCATCGGGTTTTTGGATGACTACATCAAAGTTTTTAAACACGACAAAGAAGGTTTAAAAGGACGTTTTAAAGTTATTGGACAAATTGGTTTGGGTTTAATTGTTGGAGGGATTTTATATTTCCATCCTGCAGTAACTGTAAAAAAAGAAACCGCACGTCCTGGAACAGTAATTACACAGTCGTTGTTGACAGACCAAGGGGAAGCTTTAAACGCTGTGAAATTGGTTGGTGAGAAGTCTACTTCTACCACAATTCCGTTCTTTAAAAATAATGAATTTGATTACTCCTTGTTGATTTCTTGGCTTGGAGAAGGTTATGAGTCTTATTCTTGGTTGGTATTTATTCCGATTGTGATTTTTATCATCACAGCGGTTTCCAACGGAGCAAATTTGACTGACGGTATTGATGGATTGGCTGCGGGAACGTCAGCAATCTCTGTACTAGCACTTGGGATTTTTGCCTTTGTATCAGGTAACATTATATTTTCAAATTACTTAAATATCATGTACATCCCCAACATAGGAGAGCTGAGTGTCTTTATCTCTGCCTTTGTTGGAGCTTTGGTTGGATTCCTTTGGTACAATACCTATCCGGCTCAAGTATTCATGGGAGATACAGGAAGTTTAACTATTGGAGGTATTATTGCCGTTTTGGCAATTGCCGTTAGAAAAGAATTGTTGATCCCAGTTTTATGTGGGGTATTTTTAGTAGAGAATTTATCTGTAGTGATGCAGGTATTCTATTTCAAATTCACCAAGAAGAAATACGGTGAAGGGCGCAGGATCTTTTTGATGGCTCCTTTACACCACCATTATCAAAAGAAAGGCGTTCATGAAAGTAAAATTGTAACTCGTTTCTGGGTTATTGCAATTTTCTTGGCGATTTTCTCAGTTGTATCCTTAAAATTAAGATAGTATGAAGTTGGTAGTTTTGGGTGGTGGAGAAAGCGGTGTAGGTACTGCTATCCTAGGAAAGAAATTAAATTATGAGGTGTTTTTATCAGATTTTGGAGCAATTAAGCAACAGTATCAAGAGGTATTAAATGCACATGACTTAGATTGGGAAGAAAAACAACATACAGCGTCTCGCATCTTGGATGCAGACCTTGTGGTCAAAAGTCCTGGAATTCCAGACAAGGCACCCATAATACAAAAACTGATTGCAAAGGGCATTTCAATTATTTCAGAAATTGAATTTGCTTCAAAATATTCCAAAGTCCCTACCATAGGTATTACTGGGAGTAATGGAAAAACAACAACAACGCTTTTAACGCATCACGTTTTAAAAGCCGCAGATCTAAATGTAGGATTAGCAGGGAATATCGGTAAGAGTTATGCCCAACAAGTAGCAGAAAATGGATATGATCTTTTTGTACTGGAATTAAGTAGCTTCCAATTGGATGGTGTCTTTGATTATGCGCCGCATATCGCGGTGATATTAAATCTAAGTCCGGACCACTTGGATCGCTATCATTATAATTATGAAGAATACATTGACGCCAAATTCAGAATCACTAGAAGTCAAACAGAAGACGACTATTTGATTTATGATGCAGACGACGTTGAGATTCAAAAATGGTTTTCAAAACACGAAACCAAAGCCCAAAAGATTCCTTTCTCAATGACGCAAGAATTTGAACAAGGCGCTTTTGTAAAAGATGGAGCTATTAACATTATTATAAACAATCAAAAATTCACTATGCCAATTAACGAACTCTCTTTAGAAGGAAAACATAATGTTAAGAATGCAATGGCAGCGACTTCAGTAGCCCAATTATTACGTATTCGTAAATCTACCATCAGAGAAAGTTTATCAAACTTTCAAGGGGTTGAACATCGATTAGAAAAAGTTTTGAAAATTCAAAACGTTCAATATATAAATGATTCAAAAGCAACCAATGTTAATGCAACATTTTTTGCCTTGGATTCCATGACAACACCAACCGTTTGGATTGTTGGAGGAGTGGACAAAGGAAATGACTATGCAGAATTAATGCCTCTTGTAAGAGAGAAAGTAAAGGCAATCGTTTGCTTGGGTGTGGATAACAAAAAAATCATTGATGCATTCAAACAAGTGATTGATGTGATTGTTGAAACAACAGATATTGAAACTTGTGTTCAAGTAGCTAGTAAACTTTCTGAGCCAGGAGATACGGTATTGCTTTCTCCAGCATGTGCAAGTTTTGACTTGTTTGAAAGTTATGAAGATAGAGGAAGTAAATTCAAAAGTGCGGTTCAAAGTTTATAAGAAGCGCCTTTAAATAAACTAAGGCAAATGTTTATACACAGAATATTTAGAGGTTTAAGAGGAGATAAAGGAATTTGGGCATTTGTGACCTTGTTGGCTTTGTTTTCATTTATGCCGGTTTTTAGTGCAAGTGCCAACTTAGTTTATGTTGTTGGAACAGTGAATTCAACCTATGAATTTTTGTTGAAACACATTTCCCATTTGATGATAGGGTTTTTTATTATGTACGTCATACATAAATTCTCTTATCAAAATTTAAGGTGGATTTCCATATTGTTATTGCCCGTGGTTGGGATCCTGTTGTTGTTTACCCTGTTAAAGGGAAATACCATTGGGGGAGCCAACGCGAGTAGATGGATTTCAGTTGGTGGTTTTGGTTTCCAGCCTTCCGCCATGGCTGTTGTAGTTTTAAATATATATGCTGCTCAATATTTGGCAAAGTTCAAGGACAAGCCTTATGACTTTAAAGATTCCATATATAAATTATGGATTCCAGTAGGTATCATTTGTGTTTTGATATTGCCGGCCAATTTTTCAACTGCTGCATTGGTTTTTTTTATGGTGATCATGTTGGTTTATCTTGCAGGATATCCCATGCGCTATTTATTTACCTTGATGGTACCTGTGGTGGTCACATTGATTTTGTTTTTTGCCATAGCGACCTATTTTCCAAGTAAGTATTTTAGCCGTGTGAATACCTGGAAAAGTAGGATTGAAAGATTTACAAGTAAAGACGATGCAGATGTAGACAACTACCAAACTGATAATGCCAAGATTGCCATTGCAACTGGAAAATTCACAGGTTTGGGACCTGGTAAAAGTGTTCAAAGAAACTTTTTGCCTCAGTCTTCTTCAGATTTTATCTTTGCGATAATTATTGAGGAATACGGTTTACTGGGCGGATTTTCAGTATTGTTTATCTACCTGATGTTGTTTTTTAGGTTCTTTGTCAAAGCTGTTAAGATTGAAGATCACTTTGGAAAGTATCTCATGATTGGGATTGGTTTTCCAATCATCATTCAAGCGCTAGTCAATATGGGCGTTGCTGTGGAGCTATTGCCAACCACGGGACAAACCCTTCCTTTGATTAGTAGTGGGGGAACTTCCATCTGGATTACCTGTGCCTCTCTGGGGATTGTACTTTCAGTTAGTGCAGGTGATGACAAGACCAATTTAAAAAAGGCGCCCAGATCAAGAAAGGCTAAAATTCAAGATCTCCAATCCAGTTCTGTAATAGAAGAGCTTGGAGATTATGAAAACGAAAATAAATTAGAACAAGATACAAATACACCAAATCCCATGGAGGCGGTTCAAAATAAATAAGGATTATGAAATCAAACCCAAGATTTATTATCAGCGGTGGTGGTACTGGAGGGCATATCTATCCAGCTATTGCAATTGGAAATGCGTTAAAGGAAAAATATCCAGACGCTTCATTTCTTTTTGTCGGTGCTCAGGATAAAATGGAAATGCAGAAAGTACCTCAGGCGGGATTCCAAATTGAGGGATTGTGGATTTCAGGAATTCAACGTAAACTGACGGTTGACAATTTGAAATTTCCATTAAAGCTTGTTTCAAGTTTGTGGAAATCAAGAAAGATAGTAAAGCGTTTTAAACCAGATGTGGTGATTGGAACAGGAGGGTTTGCTAGTGGTGCCGTTTTGCAAGTTGCCAACAGCATGAACATTCCAACCTTGGTTCAAGAACAGAATTCATATCCTGGAATAACAAATAAATT
Organism: Candidatus Neoflavobacterium equi; assembly: GCA_018065745.1. GTDB lineage: Bacteria > Bacteroidota > Bacteroidia > Flavobacteriales > Flavobacteriaceae > Flavobacterium > Flavobacterium equi. Next base: position 9,800 of record JAGHSS010000251.1, read on the forward strand.
GTTGAGTAAAAAAGCAGCTGTTATCTGTGTTGCATATCCTGAATTGGAGCGATTTTTTCCAAGTGAGAAAATCATTTTAACGGGGAATCCCGTACGTTCAGATTTGTTGAACACTGCAGATAAAAGAGCAGAGGCGTTGCAATTTTTCAATTTGGATCCCAACAAAAAAACCTTGGTTGTTTTGGGGGGAAGTTTAGGAGCCAGAAAAATCAATCAATTGTTAGCAGCAAATAAAAATTGGTTGTTGGAACAAAATATTCAAATTTTATGGCAGTGTGGTAAATTCTATTTTGAAGAATATGCCCAACATGCACAAACAGATGGCGTTCAGGTGTTGTCTTTTATTGACCGTATGGATTTGGTTTATGCAGCTGCTGACTTAATCATTTCAAGGTCTGGTGCTTCTTCAGTTTCTGAATTAGCGCTGGTTGGGAAACCAACCATTTTTATACCTTCTCCCAATGTGGCAGAAGACCATCAGACAAAAAATGCCAAAGCCATTGTGGATCAAGGCGGAGCAGTTTTGTTAAGAGAAGCAACGTTGGAAGAAACCTTCCAACCTGCAATAAAAGAAATAGTAAACAATACCGCTCATGCGATGTCCTTAGGAGCTAACTTTAAAAAATTAGCCTTGCCAAATGCAACTACTGACATTGTGAGCCAGATTGAACAGATTATCAAAAATATTAAATAGGGTTGAAAACTCAGGTTATGAAATTAGAGCAAATAGAGAATGTTTATTTTGTAGGTATTGGTGGAATTGGAATGAGTGCTTTGGCGCGTTATTTCAAAAACATCGGTAAAAATGTAGCTGGATATGACAAGACGGAAACGCATTTGACAGCTGCTTTGATATCTGATGGGATCTCCATTCACTTTACAGATTCAATTGCTGAGATTGCACCTGAATACAAAAACCCAGACAATACCTTGGTGGTATACACCCCAGCAATTCCAAAGGAGCACAAAGAGTTAAATTTTTTCTTAAATGAAAATTTTTCAGTCCTTAAAAGAGCAGCTGTTTTGGGGATTATTACCAAAGATACATTTTGTTTTGCAGTAGCTGGAACACATGGTAAAACAACCACATCCAGTATGTTAGGACACATCTTGTATCAAAGTGGTGTAGATGTTACTGCCTTCCTTGGCGGGATCGTTGAGAACTATCAATCAAATTTAATTGGAAGTGGAAAGACAGTTACTGTTGTAGAAGCAGATGAATTTGATAGATCTTTCTTACATTTGCATCCCAATTTGGCTTGCATCACTTCTATGGATGCAGATCACTTGGATATTTATGGTGATGCATCCCATGTAGAAGCCTCATTCATAGCCTTTTCTGAGAAAGTGGATTCCAAATCGCTGTTCATTAATAACGGACTTCCGTTAGATGCAGTGAGAGTTGGAGTTGACGACGATTCAGAATTTGTTGCTTCAAACATTAGAATACAAGACGGTTGGTACATCTTTGATGTTAAAACACCAACAGACACTATAGAAAACGTGAAACTTGGCTTGCCAGGAAGACACAATTTAACCAATGCATTATTGGCCATAGCTATGGCAAAGACGTATGGCTTAACCAACCAGCAAATTTGCGAGAGTTTGGAAAGTTTCAAAGGTGTTGTGCGCAGGTTCTCCTATCAGATCAAATCACCAGATTTGGTTTATGTAGATGATTATGCACATCATCCAACAGAAATTAACGCTGTTCATCACGCATTGAGAGAGTTGTATCCTGGAAAACAAATTTTAGCTGTATTTCAGCCCCATTTGTTTAGTAGAACTCGAGATTTTGCTGATGGATTTGCAGAAAGTCTTTCACAATTTGATGAAGTCCTATTATTGGATATTTACCCTGCAAGAGAATTGCCTATTGACGGCATCAATTCGCAGTGGTTGTTAGATAAAATGGCACTTACAAACAAGCGATTAATTAAAAAAGAAGATTTAATTACTGAAATGTGTAAGTCCAGTTCAACTGTAATTGTTACCATTGGAGCTGGTGATATTGGAGAAATGATCACTGACATAAAAGACGCGTTGGATGCTAAAAAAAATTAAATGGGTTGATGTTCGAATTTTCTTAATGTTTTTCTTGGTGCTGTTTTTATATTCATTCGCATCCAAGAGAAATGAGAGAAGGAGAATGACTGATATAGAAGTTGCCTTTATAGGCACAGATAATCTTTACATTACTCAGGAACGCATCAATTCTATTTTACAAGACAATTTATCATTTGTTGGAAGTGTAAAAAAAGACCACGAGGTCATCAAGCATTTGGAAAAGGTTTTAAACACCAATACCATGATTGATGAGGCGCAGGTATACAAATCCATCGATGGGGTCTTAAAAGCTGAAATTGTACAGAAAAAGCCTATTGGGCGTGTAGTAAATGGGTCATCTAATTTCTACATTGATTCAAAAGGACACAAAATGCCTTTGTCAGATAATTATTCTGCAAGAGTTCCTTTAGTAACGGGAAAGATTAACGAATCAAACAAAGATGAAATTTTTGAAATTTTGTCCAAAATTGATACCGATGATTTTCTAAAAAAAAGTATTATTGGTATCCAAATTTTACCTAGTGGAAGTTTGGTAATGTCAGATCGGAATTTTGATTATAAAATTCTCTTCGGTAAGGTTGTAAATGAAGATCGGAAGTTCAACAACTACAAGGCTTTTATGCAACATGCATTACAAGACACGATAATTAAAAATTACAAATTGATTAATCTCAAATTTACACAACAAGTAGTGTGCACCAAATAGTAGAATATGAGTAAAGATAGTATTGCAGTTGGATTAGATATTGGTACAACAAAAATTGTTGCCATGATTGGTCGCAAAAATGAATTTGGGAAACTTGAAATTTTAGGTCTTGGTAAAGCTAAGAGTCTAGGTGTGTCACGTGGTGTTGTAAATAATATTACGCAAACCATTAACTCCATTCAGCAAGCTATTGGTGCTGCAGAAGAAGCTTCAGGTTTACAAATTGAAGATGTTGTAGTTGGTATTGCAGGACAACACATTCGCAGCATTCAGTATACAGACTATATTATTCGTCCAGATTTTGAAGAAGTTATTTCAGAGCAGGACATTGATAATTTAGTAGGTCAAGTACAGAAGTTAGCGATGTTGCCTGGTGAAGAAATTATCCATATCTTACCCCAAGAATATCTTGTGGATGGGACTTCAGAATCTAAAGAGCCGATTGGTATGGCAGGTTCCAGATTGGAAGCTAATTTCCACGTTGTAGTGGGCCAAGCATCATCCATCAGAAATGTTGGAAAATGCATCAAAGGAGCTAATTTAGACTTGGCTGATTTGACATTAGAGCCGTTGGCATCTGCGGATGCGGTATTGAGCTATGATGAAAAAGACGCTGGAGTTGCCTTGGTAGATATTGGTGGTGGAACCACAGATTTAGCCATTTTCAAAGGTGGAATTATCAGACATACGGCTGTTATTCCTTATGGTGGAAATGCAATTACTGACGATATTAAAGAAGGTTGTTCTATTATTGAAAAACAAGCTGAAGCATTGAAAATTAAATTTGGATCTGCTTGGCCTGAAGATAATAAAGAAAATGAAATTGTTTCTATCCCGAGTTTTAGAGGACAAGAGCCAAAAGAAATTTCTTTGAAAAATTTGTCGTTGATCATCAACGCACGTGTATTGGAAATCATTGAAATTGTTTTTGATGAAATTAAATCATACGGATATGATGAGCAACGCAAGAAATTGATTGCAGGAATCGTTTTAACAGGTGGGGGAGCTCAACTAAAACACATCAAGCAATTGGTTGAATACGTTACTGGTTTAGACACAAGAATTGGTTATCCAAATGAACATTTGGCGGGTAATTCTCAAAAAGACATCTCCAGTCCAATGTATGCAACTGCAGTAGGATTGGTCATGAAAGGTTTGGAACACAAATCATACAGTGCCGTTTCTGCACACAGAATTGATCGTTCTGAAAAAGAAGCTGCTGCTGAAGCTCAGAAAGTAGTGATCAAATCAGAACCAGTTGTGGAGGTAGCGCCTGTGATTGAAACAAAAGCGCAAGAGCCAACACAACAAGTAGAAGAGAAAAAGAATGAGAAAGATAACGGACCAAAAAGAAACTTTTTGGATAAGTTTATTGAAAAGTTTAAAGAATTTATAGATAACGTAGAGTAAACCACATAGATATGGAAAGTAACTCAGGATTAGGGAATATTTCATTTGATTTACCAAAAAATCAATCAAATGTTATAAAAGTTATTGGAGTAGGTGGCGGAGGAAGTAACGCGATTAATCACATGTTTCAACAAGGTATTAATGGCGTTGATTTTATCATCTGTAATACAGATGCTCAAGCCTTAGCTAACAGTCCAGTACCAAACAAAATCCAATTGGGATTGAGTTTGACTGAAGGTCTTGGTGCCGGTGCAAACCCTGAAGTAGGTCAACAATCTGCTTTGGAAAGTATTGAAGAAATTGAGAAAATGTTGGACACCAATACCAAACTTGTATTTATTACAGCAGGTATGGGTGGAGGTACCGGAACAGGTGCTGCCCCAGTAATTGCTCAATTAGCTAAAGAACGTGATATCTTAACTGTTGGAATTGTAACTATTCCTTTTCAATTTGAAGGTAAAGTACGTCATGAACAAGCTTTAGCTGGTGTGGACCGTTTGAGAAAACAAGTGGATTCACTTATTGTAATCAACAATAACAAACTGAGAGAAGTTTATGGAAATCTAGGTTTCAAAGCTGGATTTGCTAAAGCGGATGAAGTATTGTCAACTGCGTCTAAAGGAATTGCAGAAGTAATTACACATCACTATACTCAAAATATCGACTTGAAAGATGCGAAAACCGTTCTTTCAAACAGTGGTACAGCAATAATGGGATCTTCAAAAGCATCTGGTGAAAACAGAGCGAAGGAAGCGATTGTTTCTGCATTAGATTCTCCACTATTGAACGACAATAAAATTACAGGTGCTAAAAATGTACTTTTGTTGATTGTTTGTGGTGAAAACGAAATCACGATTGATGAAATCAGTGAAATCAACGAACACATTCAAGCGGAAGCTGGTCACAACGCCAATATTATTATGGGGGTTGGTGATGATGAAACTCTTGGAGATTCTATCTCTGTAACTATTATTGCTACAGGATTTGATATTGAGCAACAGGGAAACTTAGTTAATCAAGAACAATCAAAGATCATCCATACTTTAGATTCTGAACAAAGTTTTACAAGCAATTTATCACACAATCCAAATGTGAAAATGCCTGAGAACTTCACTCAAATTCAAAGACCTAACACGACACAAAATACTGCTATGCCTGTTCAACCTCAAACGGAGAGAATTGTGCATAATCTCGACGAGGAGGTAGAGTATACTGAAAAAAAGCAAATAGCTGAAATTGAAAACACTTCAATTTCGCAAAGCATAAATAACTTTGATACATTTTTTGAAATTGTAAGTCCTGAGCCTACAACTAGAAACGTGACCCAGTTTGTTATTGAAGACGCAAAACCTCAAACACAGGTTTATGTTGCTCCTCCAGTACAAGCGCCAGTAGTTGAAAATTTTGAAGAACCTGCAAACCGTGTGGTTTTCAATTTAGACAACACTGCTCCAGTAGCTCAAGTGGCTGAAACAACTTTTGTTGCTCCAGAACCAATCATTGACGCTCAAGGAAAAAAGATTTATAGTCTGGATGACTATATGGAAAAAGAGGAAGAATTGACGGCTTCAAAACCGGTAGAGAAAGTTGTGGAAGAACCAGAATTGAATATGACAGTTCGCACCATCAACCAACCTCAAGCGGTACAAGCACCAGTTCAAGCACCAGTGCGCAATGTGGAAATGCCGGCTGAGGATGTTTTACACACCAGCTCTATTGAAGAGACGTTGCGTTTGAGATCTCAAGCGCGCAAAGACAAGATGAAGGCTTTCAATCACAAGTTCACTGGAAACAAACATGCAGACTTGGACAGCAAACCAGCTTATGAGCGCATGGGAATTGACATTCATTCCACACCAATGGATAACTCCAGATCAAGAATGTCTGTTGGATTCAACAATGACGAAGTGCAATTGAGAAATAACAACTCATTCTTGCACGATAACGTAGATTAAAAAATCACTTTTTGAAAGATACTTTGACCCGAATCCCTTTATGGATTCGGGTTATTTGTTTAAATTTGTTACCTAAATTAGGAAAGATTATGAGTTTACAAACACAAATAATGGATGCCTTGAAAACGGCAATGAAAGCTAAAGACACGGTAGCTTTAGAAGCTTTAAGAGCCATTAAATCTGAAATCTTATTGGCACAAACTGCTGCAGCTGGAGCAGAATTCACTGCTGAAGATGAGATTAAATTGTTACAAAAATTAGTGAAACAACGCAAGGATTCTGCAACGATCTTCACAGAGCAAAACCGCGCTGATTTAGCAGAGCCAGAATTGGCACAAATTGCAGTTATAGAGCAGTTTTTACCTGCGCAGTTGTCAGAGGCTGAAGTAGAGCAAATCGTGGCTGGAATCATCTCTAAAGGTGGTTTTTCTGGGATTGCATCCATGGGTCAAGTAATGGGCTTAGCTTCTAAGAATCTTGCGGGACAGGCTGACGGTAAAACAATATCTACTATTGTAAAAAAACTTTTAGCATAATATAAATTATTGTATAGATTTGTAATCTTATACTGTAATAGACCGCGTAGTTCAACTGGATAGAATATCAGATTTCGGCTCTGAGGGTTGGGGGTTCGAACCCCTCCGCGGTCGCCCCAAAAAAA
>JAGHSS010000138.1 GCA_018065745.1 Candidatus Neoflavobacterium equi
ATTGCAAAATCCGCAATTACCTTACAACTTCTTCAAACACTAATTTTATTTTAGGAACCGATTGAATTTCTGGTGCTAAACCTCCTGTAAGGATAAGATTACCTTTTGAAATAGGGAAAGTCACAGAATCATTTTTAACAATCCAACTGCTGTTCGTGTTTGAATTGATGTCTTCAGAAACATTAGTTCTCTTAATGATGTAATTGATTTTATTTCTCAATACTAGCGGCGCATTAACATAGGTAATAGTCGTGTCAGAAAAGGTCTGAGTCAACTCCATTAAGACTGCATTATTTGCTTGATTTTCAATGGTGATTTTATAAGGTGTGTTGGCGTTACCAAGACTGGATTGAAATCCAATACCACACATTTTGATGTCTTTTTCAACTTTAAAACCATATCCATAGGTTACAGCGTCAGCACCTAAGGTTTGCACTGAATAAGGTAATGAAGCCAAACTATCCATAACTTGTGTGTAATCGTTGGATTCATAATTACAAACACTAAGCTGTTTGTCATCCATATCATCACAACTATACAATGCTGTTAAACCTAGTAAACAAGAGGCTAAGAGTATTTTTTTCATGGGTCAATATTTTTTGGAAGATACAAAAAAAAGCCGAAAAATAAATTTTCGGCTTTCATGTATGTATATTTTTGTTAAACCGTTGCTGGTTCTCCATAAAGGTCAAACTCTGTAGCGTCGATGATGGTGATTTGAGCAAACTCTCCTGTTTTTAAATAGAATTTAGTTGCGTCAATCAACACTTCATTATCCACGTCAGGACTGTCAAACTCTGTTCTTCCCACAAAGTGATTTCCTTCTTTTCTGTCAATAATTACTTTGTACGTTTTTCCAATTTTTTCTTGGTTCAAATCCCATGAAATTTGTGCTTGGATGTCCATGATTTCTGTAGCTCTTGCTTGTTTTACTTCTTCAGGAACATCGTCCTCAAGATTGTATGCATGCGTATTTTCTTCATGAGAATAGGCAAAACATCCCAAACGCTCAAATCTCATTTCTTCCACCCAATTTTTCAGGATTTGGAAATCTTCTTCAGTTTCTCCAGGATATCCAACAATCAAAGTTGTTCTAATGGCCATTTCAGGAACAATAGCTCTAAAGTCTTTGATCAATTTTGTCGTTTTTTCATAGGTAGTTCCACGGCGCATTGACTTCAAGATATTGTCTGAAATATGTTGTAGTGGAATATCTAAATAATAACAGATTTTTGGCTCTTTTTTCATCAAGTCCAAAACGTCCATTGGGAATCCAGTAGGGAAGGCATAATGCAATCTGATCCATTCAATACCTTCAACTTTTACCAATTCCTCAAGTAATTCTGCCAAATTTCTCTTTTTGTAAAGATCCAAACCGTAGTAAGTCAAATCTTGTGCAATAAGAATCAATTCTTTTACTCCGTTTTTAGCTAGTGAAGTCGCTTCTTTAACCAATTTTTCAATAGGTTGAGAAACGTGTTTTCCACGCATGATTGGAATAGCACAGAAACTACATGGTCTGTCACAACCTTCAGCAATCTTCAGGTAGGCATAATTTTTTGGTGTTGTAGTCAAACGTTCCCCCAAAAGTTCGTGTTTGTAATCAGCTCCCAAAGCTTTTAACAAAAGAGGCAAATCAGTAGTTCCAAAATATTGATCTACATTTGGGATTTCAGCCTCTAAGTCAGGACGGTAACGTTCAGACAAACATCCGGTTACAAAAACCTTATCAACAATTCCCTGTTCTTTTTTGTCAACATATTCCAAAATCGTATTCACAGATTCTTCTTTGGCATTGTTGATAAAACCACAAGTATTGATTACAATAATATTTCCTTCACGTTCTGCTGGAGCTTCGTGTTCAACATCCTTACCACTAGCCTTAAGTTGTCCCATTAAAACTTCACTGTCGTAAACGTTTTTAGAACACCCTAAAGTGATCACATTTATTTTATTTTTCTTTAAAGATTTGGTTCTCATATTGTTCTTATATACAATTTCCCCATTTTCAGGAAAGTGCGCAAAATTAAGGTATTATTATGTAGGTAACAAAGGAATAGCTATAAATTTAACTTTATAATTCCAACGGTAGCTGAGGGACACCGGCGTTTGTTAAAACACAGGTGGAAAAAAAATCCCCTTCCAAGGGAAGGGGATTCAGTTGTTTTTATTTTAGAAGTTTACGGTATAAGTCAGTGAAACCGCATTATTTGCATTTTTAATTTTTGATCCGTAAGAACTGTTAGAGATCAATTCTTCATTGAAGTTGCGATCTGTGAAAGAGTAAGCCAAATCAAGCTGAGAATCTCCAAAATGGAATCCAATACCAGCGTTATATGAACTTGTGTCTCCAGTCAATACCAAATCTTTGTTTTTGTATGGAGATTCAGCAAAGCGGTAACCGGCTCTCAAAGCCACATTTTTAATCACGTATTCTGTTCCTACACGCACGTCTAAAGCTGACTTTAAATTTTCTGTGTAGAAACTATTCATATTGTCATATCCTTGGCTTGTAAATTCCGTCTTGCTGTAATCCTTTACAGAAACGTCACCACTAATCAACCATTGGTTGCTGATAATTCCAGCCACTGAAGCCGTGTAATTTGCAGGTGTTCTCAATTTGTAGCGGTCAAATTCCATTACAACTCCTGGATTGGTGCTTTTGTAAAGGGTTGTATTTGGATTTTCTGCTTCCACGCGGTTGGTGTAAATGGACTGTTGCAATTGATCAGTCAATTTGTACCACGTTGGTGACTCATAAGCCAAACCTAAACGCAAGGCGTTATTTACCTTATATATAGCTCCTAAATTCAATGAGAACCCATTTCCAAAAGTGTATTGTTGGTTGTTGAACGCAATATCAGTGATGGTAGTTCCTTCATCATACATCCCGTCATTAGATTCTCTAATCACCGTTGTTTTTGTAAAATCTACAAAATGTGCATTTAAATTAACCCCAAAAAATAAGCGGTCTTGAACACTTCCTGCAAAATTAAATTCCACTTTACTGTTGTATCCTCTAGTTTCAACAGCTTTGCTTTGATTTAAAACACCTGTTGTTGGAACGTTAGTGAAGTACGTATTTGAATTTTGATCATAGTCCAAAATATAGGAGTTGTATCCCAACCACGCCTGTTGATCCACAAAATTTAGATCCTCAAAATAGGCATCATTTCCTTCAATAGGGAAGGTGCCCAATCCATTGGTTCCATTTGCATAGTCCAAGAAATAAGAGTCTATAGATTGTTGTCCATTTGGCGTTCTGAAATACAGGTTGTTGTCAAAATTCTTTTTGGTGTTGTAATTAACAGACAACACATATTTATTTAATTTTTTCTCTGGATTGTCAAATACAAAAACAACACCCCCTTGATTCAGTGTAAAACTGTTGTTTTTCTGCTTGTCTTGAGTGCCTTCAAAAGTTGATTTATTGCTGTTGTTGTCGTATTTTAAAGTGATGTTTGCCGTGTTGTATTTAAAGATGGCAGCACCTGCTGGATTTATACCGATGGCAGAAAAGTCTCCACCAACCGCTCCAAAGGCACCTCCCATGGCATTAAAACGTGCAGTTCCATTCAGATCTTGCTCATTATACCTCAAGCCGTCGTTAGGAGTTACACTTTGTGCACTAACCCCCAGTGTAAGGAAAAGCGCAGATAGTATGTAAAAATTGCGTTTCATAAGTTGTCGTTTTTTTTTTGGTTAAAAAATCTCAAGTACCACAGGATACTTGAGATTGGTATTTTAGCTTTTTAGCGAGTATTAACGTCTTCCGCCTCCGCCGCCACCGCCGCTTCTGCTTCCACCGCCAAAGCCGCCACCGCCGCCTCCAAAGCTTCTGTTTGAAGATCCTGATGAAGGAGCTCTGTCAAAACTTCTGGTGTTGGAACGCTCTATAGAACGGGTGTTATTTTGTTGACTTCTGCTGTTGTTTTCGCTTCTTGTCTGTATGTTTCTTGTTTGTTGCACTTCACGAGTCGCATTTCCATTAGAGAAATTGATGTTGCGTGTAGTGTTTGGTTGGTTGGTATTTAATGATCCAGCGTTATTTCTAGTGCTGACATTAGTTCTGCCAAAATTGTTATTTCTAATCCCAACATTGTTTCGTGTTCCCACGTTGTTTCTAGAGACATTTGGTTGTCTGCTGCCCACCGCTAGATTGTTTCTTGTACCGTTGTTGTAAATGCCGTTGCGTGTACCATTGCTTCTGTACACGTTTCTGCCATAGTGACCACCCCAATAATTACCTCCGTAGTAGCCACCACCCCAGTAACCGCCGCCCCAATAGCCGCCGCCCCAGTAGTTGTTGCCCCAGTAACCTCCATAATAAGGACTGTTCCATCCCCAGCCAAGGCCAAGACCCCAACCCATATTCCATCCCATATAATAACGAGGAGAATACCAGCCGTAGTCATAGAAATCATCATATCCAGAGTTGTAAACGTTGACAGTCACATTGCTGCCATTGTCACCCCATCCAGCATAACGCTCATTTCCAGCAGGTATGGAATCATTAGAATGGTAGTCCTCTACATCTGTAAATGTGGTAAATGCATCTTTATTATCTTTAAAGTAGGTAGTATAAGGCGCACGCTCAGTAGTCCCCTGTGTAGAGGCTACCCGGTTGTTGCTGCTGTAAACTCCATCAGTGGTGTAATATGAGGAGTTTTGATAAGAACCACATGATGTGGTTAGCAATCCCACCAGACCCATGACGGTCCAAGGAATTATTTTTAAAAATGAACTTCTTGTTTTCATATTACCTTGTATTTTTATTGTTGTTGAATTTAAATTTAATTAGTTTTGTAAAAACTTTTTATAAGATAAAGTTAAACAAAATTTGTGCCAAAAAAACGAATATGGGTAAAAACTTAACTACAAGATCAGAGGATTATTCCAAATGGTATAACGAGCTGGTTGTTAAAGCTGATTTAGCTGAAAACTCTGGTGTGAGAGGGTGTATGGTGATCAAACCATACGGCTATGCAATCTGGGAAAAGATGCAAGCGCAATTGGATAAGATGTTCAAAGAAACAGGACATCAAAATGCTTATTTCCCCTTGTTTGTACCCAAAAGCATGTTTGAGGCTGAGGAAAAAAATGCAGAAGGTTTTGCAAAGGAGTGTGCGATTGTAACACACTACCGTTTGAAAAATGACGAAAATAATAAAGGGAAATTAATTGTTGATCCAAATGCTAAATTGGAAGAGGAGCTTATTGTGCGTCCAACTTCAGAAGCTATTATTTGGTCTACCTATAAGAAATGGGTGAACTCTTACAGAGATTTACCGTTGTTAATCAACCAATGGGCTAACGTTGTGCGTTGGGAAATGCGTACGCGTTTGTTCTTGAGAACAGCTGAATTCTTGTGGCAAGAGGGGCATACTGCCCACTCAACTCAGGCAGAAGCATTGGCAGAAACAAAACAAATGTTGGAAGTGTATGCAGAATTTGCAGAAAACTTCATGGCTATTCCAGTGGTTAAAGGGATCAAAACAGAAACAGAACGTTTTGCAGGAGCAGATGAAACTTTCTGTATTGAAGCCTTGATGCAAGACGGTAAAGCGTTACAAGCAGGTACTTCTCACTTTTTGGGTCAGAACTTTGCCAAAGCGTTTGACGTGAAATTTGCCAACCAAGAAGGAAAGTTGGAATACGTTTGGGGAACATCATGGGGAGTTTCAACTCGTTTGATGGGAGCTTTAATCATGACGCATTCTGACGACAATGGTTTGGTATTGCCTCCAAACTTAGCGCCTATTCAAGTGGTAATTGTACCGATTCACAAAACAGACGAACAGTTGGAAGAAATTTCAGCTCAAGTAAATGAATTGGTTAAAGCATTGCGCAAATTGAATATTTCTGTGAAATATGATGATCGTACCAACTTGAAACCAGGATTCAAATTCAATGAATATGAATTGAAAGGGGTGCCGGTACGTTTGGCAATTGGACCAAAAGACTTTGAAAACGGAACGTATGAGGTGGCGCGTCGCGATACCTTGACTAAAGAAGTGGTAGCTAAAGAGGGAATTGAAATATACTTACAAAACCTTTTGGAGACCATTCAAAAAGAAATGTTTGAAAAATCTTTGGCATACAGAGATGCGCACATCACCAATGTAGAAACTTTTGAAGAGTTTAAAGAAGTATTGGAAACCAAAACGGGATTCCTTGCTGCGCATTGGGATGGAACGCCAGAAACAGAAGAAAAAATTAAAGAATTAACCAAAGCAACCATTCGTTGCGTGCCGTTAAATCAAGTGGCAGAAGCGGGAACATGTATCTTGACAGGGAAACCTTCCACAGGACGTGTGTATTTTGCAAAAGCATACTAATACAAATTACCTACATAAAAGGCCGTCTCCAATTGGAGGCGGCCTTTTTTGTTTTACAGTCTATATGCAATCAACTACAGCAATATACTTCAATTATTAAATACAAACCCGCAAAAGCAGTGGTAAGGCTTTGTTGTGTACTAAATGAGATACCGCTTCATATTGCTTACAT
>JAGHSS010000370.1 GCA_018065745.1 Candidatus Neoflavobacterium equi
AAACATACACATAGCCCCCCCCCCCAACTGCAAAACATTTGGGGGGTTTTATTTTATTCATCCATTCCTTTTAAAAAGGTATTGTATTTAAAGAATATCGGTTGATCCAATTTGTTGTTTACACTGACTCTCATGGCTTTCAATCCATTGATACCGCCTTGCAATTCTTCCACTTCAAGAAATTCCAAATCGTCTTCTACAACCTGGCAGTGTTTCAAGAAATTTATAATCTGTAAATACTCTTGTTCATCCTCTTGACTGGTATATACAATAGTGATCTTTTGACTGGAAACAATGCGCTGTTGGGTGTTTTTTACATAGGCTTTATCCAAGCGCTTTTTCAATGCTTCATAGGCCGCATTAAAAGAACCTTCAATATCAAAACGTTTCTCATCCATTCTAAACTTGATGGATATTGGGTCTGTATATACTAGAATTAAAGACGTTATTTCAATTGGGAAAGGCAAATCTGGTTGCATCAAATCTACATTTCGCAACATCTCACACATGACCTGAAGTTGCCAAAATCTCAGATTGGATACATATAACTTATCAAACAACTGATTGGGATTGATACTAGAACCAATGTACATATTGTACTCCAATCCATCACTGACAAAACGCTCATAATAATGAGGGAATATATTTTGGGCATCCAACTGTCTGTAATCAATGATTTGTGCCAACTTGGCATTCACACGTTGAACGGCAGAATCAAATTTTTTGCGCTCAAAATAGTACACTTCCGTATCTGAATCAATCTTGTTGAAATATTCAAAGATCAACCTTCCCAAGTCAGAATCTTTGATATTAGATCTCAGATAAGGGTGAATCTTTTCTATGATATACGAATTTATTTCACGCTCCAAACTTGAATTGACAAGTTTACTCGTGCTGCTGTACCATTTTTCAAGTTTTAAAATGCGTTGCTCAATTAGTAAAACATTTTGCTTAGAGGTATCCATACTCAAAATATGCAACAGGTCAGCAAGTTGCTTTTGCAAATCTGCCTGAGTGGCCTTATTGCGCAAATAGGTAGAACTCTTGATGTCTGCACCACCATATAAGGGATAGACGTTTTTAAAGACGATTTCTTTAAAGTTGTACACTTTTCCCTCCATCTGACTGTCTTGGAAATTTCCCGCTTCTTCTAGAAAACGCCAGTACACACTTTTGTGAATGGAGGTAAACTCCTTCTGTATTATAGACTCAATCTGATTGGATATCATCTGATATATACGTTCTGAGGTCTCCTCAATAAAGGGTAAAAAACGTTCAATTTTTTTGGAATTGATGGAGTTGAAATCATAATCTCTAGGAGATACATATTCAATGACACCACGCAATTGATTGTTTTGGAACATGGGAGAAAGAATCAAACTTCTGATATTTTTATTCAAAAAATAAGAAACCATCTCTTGGTATTTAGGTACCTCTTGAAGGGCAGTGATTGAAGTAATCACGATGTATTTTTTTGAAGCAACCATCGCATTGAAAAAATCAGCGTGCAACATGATGCGCTCTTGATCTTCTTTTTGCTCTACTCCATAAGACTTTAGCTCTATGTTTTCTGGCAGAGACATCAAGTTTCCATTTTGATCAAAAGAAATCACCCCCATCTTGATTGATGGAAGTTTAAATATGGATTGAAATATTGCATTCAATGACTCTTCAGCGTCCAAACTACTTGGATTGGTTTTTATCAAACTGGATTTCAACTTTGAAATGGCGTTATCAACAGTAACATCAATTAAAGTGATGATCCCGAATCCTTTCAAGAGCCAACTGTTTTTTGGAAAGTAATGCTTCCACAATTCCAAATCGTGAAAATTATCTTTTAATAACTGAATGTCTTTTTCTGTTATTTCAACCGCATTTTCCATGGGGATCATTTCAATAAAATCAGCATTGTAATTGATCTTATAATAACAGTTGATGCCTTCCTTATTGGGGAATTCATAGTGTATTGGCAATGCAGAATCCATTTCTACATGATAATACTTTTGCAATATCATACAGCAAGACATGACATAATTATCCTGTGGATCCAAGTCATGAATAAAAATTTCATCGTTTAAACCCGCTTCTTCTAAAATTACTTTAAAGCGTTCAGTCTTGTTAAAAATAAAATTTTGAAAAGGCAAACTGATCGCTTTGATTTCATTTTTTGTCAAAGCTGTGGGAAAGAGATCTGATAGTAAATTGTGGATCAAATCTTTGTTCTCCTCAATGATCTTGTAATCTGTAAATCCAGAGTATAATTCTGGTATTTTTTCAGTTTCATTTACCAAAGATTTAGCATACTCAACACGATAGTTCGCAGAATCAGTTGCTGCAATTTCTTTCAAAGCATCAATTAAAATATTAAAAGAAATAC
>JAGHSS010000329.1 GCA_018065745.1 Candidatus Neoflavobacterium equi
GGTATATATAAAGCTGTGTTAAATAATTAAATTATAATAAAACATTCAATATTACCTTAATTTTTAATTAATTTATTATGAATACCGTTGAGATAAAAGAAATAGTAGGTAAAATTCAACAATATTGCGCTTATCAAGACCGTTGTCACCAAGATGTGGAGAAAAAATTGCATAGTTATCATTTAGAGGTAGAAACACGTGAGTATATCCTTACAAAAATGATTGAAGATGGATTTTTAAATGAGGAGCGTTTTGCATTAAGTTTTGCAAGAGGGAAACATCGGTACAAAAACTGGGGAAGAAAGCGCATTGAAATGGAGTTGAAAATGCGAGAAGTGAGTTCCTATTTAATCAAAAAAGCATTATTGGAGATTGAGGACGAGTATATGGATCATTTTGAGCAGTATTCCAAACATGTATGGGACAGTCAAAAAGAGAATGATGTAGTCAAAAAAAGAAAAAAAGTGGGAGATGCACTTTTGAGAAAGGGATATGAATCCAGTATGGTGTATGATTTTATATACAATCAGGAGGAGTAAAGAAAGACGCCCGCGTTAAGGATGGGAGCGGCATCCTTTTGGGAGGTTTGTCCGACCAAAAGATAGAGCGGACAGCCTGACGCATTTGGAGCGGAAGCGGAAAATGGGTAACGCCCTTGAAAATAAACAAAAAAAAGGATAAAAAAAAAGCCCCACCTGAATCAGATGGGGCTTTTTATATTTATAAAATATTCTTAGTCTGCCAAGATGATAACTTTGTTATCATTTAATTCAAGCGTACCAGAATTGATTGGCAACCAAAATGTTTGTGCATCAACTTGATTGAATTTGGAAGCGAATTCCTTAGCAATAGTGATGTTTGCACCTACAAGTTTGATGTTTCCTTGTACTAATAAAGACACGATAGCCGCGTGATTATTCAGCATTTGGAATTCACCATTGATTCCTGGAACAGCAACTGAAGTTACTTCTCCGTGGAATAAAGTAGCCTCTGGCGATACAATTTCTACAATCATACAATTTGAATTAGGTGTTAGGAGTCTATAACTGTTATAAAACGTACAGACTACTTACAGATTATTTTGCTTCAGCTAACATTTTATCACCAGCTTTGATCACGTCTTCAATTGTTCCTTGAAGGTTGAAAGCTGCTTCTGGTAAATGGTCTAATTCACCATCCATAATCATGTTGAATCCTTTGATTGTATCTTTGATATCAACCAATACCCCTTGAATTCCAGTAAACTGTTCAGCAACGTGGAATGGTTGAGATAAGAAACGTTGCACACGACGAGCTCTTGATACAGCTAATTTATCTTCATCAGATAATTCTTCCATACCTAAGATCGCGATGATATCTTGTAATTGTTTGTAACGTTGTAAAATTTCTTTCACACGTTGCGCACAAGCATAATGTTCTTTACCTAAAATTTCTGGAGCCAAGATTCTTGAAGTAGAATCCAAAGGATCTACTGCAGGATAAATACCAAGCTCAGCAATTTTTCTAGACAATACTGTTGTTGCATCTAAGTGAGCAAACGTTGTAGCTGGAGCCGGGTCAGTTAAGTCATCTGCAGGAACGTATACCGCTTGAACAGAAGTAATAGATCCTTTTTTAGTTGACGTAATACGCTCTTGCATGGCACCCATTTCAGTTGCTAATGTAGGTTGGTACCCTACTGCAGACGGCATACGTCCTAAAAGTGCAGAAACCTCAGAACCTGCTTGAGTGAAACGGAAGATGTTATCCACGAAGAACAATACATCTTTACCTTGAGCTTCACCAGCACCATCACGGAAGTATTCAGCGATAGTCAAACCAGAAAGCGCTACACGAGCACGAGCTCCAGGTGGCTCATTCATCTGTCCGAAAACAAATGTAGCCTTAGAATCTCTCATTCCAGGTTTGTCAACTTTAGTTAAATCCCATCCTCCATTTTCCATAGAGTGCATGAAATCATCACCATATTTGATAATGTTAGACTCTAACATCTCACGTAATAAATCATTTCCTTCACGAGTTCTTTCACCAACTCCTGCGAATACTGATAAACCACCGTGACCTTTAGCGATGTTATTCATCAATTCTTGAATCAATACTGTTTTACCAACACCAGCACCTCCAAATAATCCAACTTTACCCCCTTTAGAATAAGGAGCGATCAAGTCAACTACTTTGATACCTGTGTAAAGAATTTCAGAAGCTGTAGACAACTCTTCGAATTTAGGAGCATTTCTGTGGATTGGCAATCCATTCTCACCGTCTTTTGGCAAGTTACCTAAACCGTCAATTGCGTCTCCAATCACGTTAAATAAACGCCCATAAATATCTTTTCCTATTGGCATTTGTATTGGAGTTCCCAATGCTACTACTTCTTGACCTCTTGATAAACCATCTGTAGAGTCCATTGAAATTGTACGTACAGTATTCTCACCAACGTGAGTTTGAACTTCTAGTACTAATTTTGAACCATCTTTTTTTATGATCTCTAATGAGTCATAAATTTTTGGTAGTTCGGCATTTTGCGTGTTGAAAACTACATCAACAACAGGACCGATAATTTGTGCTACTTTACCTGTAATTTTTGACATTACTTATGTTTTTATTAAACAGCTATTTACGTTTCTTTTAGAAAACCTCTTTTTCAGAGTGCAAAGATAGTTTTTTATTTTGAAAATATAACTATATTATTATTAAAATTATATTCGTGAAAAACGAATACATTTTGCTTGATTTATTCTATTCTACAGTTACTGATTTTGCAAGGTTTCGCGGTTGATCCACATTACACTCTCTCATCACTGCAATGTGATATGAAAGCAATTGCAAAGGAATTGTTGACAACAACGGCGTCAAGGCTTCTGTAGTCTCAGGGATCTCAATTACGTGATCTGCCAAGGCTCTTACCTGCTCATCCCCTTTGGTAACTACAGCAATGATCTTTCCACTTCTGGCTTTGATCTCTTGGATGTTACTCACTACCTTGTCGTAATGATTTTGCTTTGGCGCAATCACAACTACCGGCATGTGCTCATCAATCAAAGCAATTGGTCCGTGTTTCATCTCTGCTGCTGGATACCCTTCAGCGTGTATATAAGAAATTTCTTTTAATTTCAACGCACCTTCCATAGCTACAGGATAGTTAAATCCTCTACCCAAATAAAGGCAGTTTGGCGCATCTTTATAAATCGCCGCGATATCAATCACGTGACCATCTACTTTCAATGCTTCTTCAATTTTTGACGGAATTAATTCCATCTCCAAAAGGTTTCTCAAATAGTCAGACTGTGAAATGGTTCCTTTAACTTTTGCCAAACGGAACGCGATCAATGCCAAAACAGTGATTTGAGTTGTGAATGCTTTTGTTGAAGCAACTCCAATTTCTGGACCTGCATGGGTATATGCTCCTGCGTGAGTCTCTCTTGAAATAGAAGAACCAACAACGTTACACACACCAAATACAAAGGCACCTTTTTCTTTAGCCAATTTAATTGCAGCTAATGTATCTGCCGTTTCCCCTGATTGCGAAATTGCAATGACAACATCGTCTTTATTGATGATTGGATTTCTGTATCTGAACTCAGATGCATATTCCACTTCAACTGGGATTCTTGCAAACTCTTCAATTAGATATTCACCCACTAAACCTGCGTGCCAAGAGGTACCACAAGCCACAATGACAATGCGTTTTGCATTGGTGAATTTATCTAAATTATCTTCAACACCAGCCATCTTGATAATCCCTTTGTCAGACAAAAGTCTTCCTCTGTAAGTATCTTTAATTACTGCTGGTTGTTCGTGAATTTCTTTAAGCATGAAGTGATCATACCCTCCTTTTTCAATTTGCTCTAAATTCAATTGCAATTCTTGAACGTAAGGAACAACCAAAGAGTCGTCTTTGATCTTTCTGATCTTCATTGATTTATTTAAACGCACAATAGCCATTTCCTCATCTTCTAAGTAAATTGCGTTGTTTGTGTATTCAATAAACGGAGATGCATCTGAGGCAATGAAGTACTCATTTTCACCAATACCGATCGCCAATGGACTTCCCAAACGCGCTACAATAATTTCATTTGGCTTTTTAACGTCAAAAACGCAGATTGCGTAAGCACCAACTACTTGGTTTAAAGCAATTTGAACTGCTTTACCCAATTTCAATTGGTTTGTTTTTTGTATATCTTCAATCAAATTTACCAATACTTCTGTATCTGTATCTGATTTAAAAACGTATCCTCTGTTGATAAGCTCTTTTTTTAAAGGCTCGTAGTTCTCAATAATTCCATTGTGAATGATTGCCAATTCACCAGAATTTGAGTAGTGTGGATGTGAGTTAACATCATTTGGCACCCCGTGAGTTGCCCAACGTGTATGTCCCATACCTATGGTACCAACGGCATTCATTTCTTTAGCTGCCTTTGCTTGCAAATCAGAAACTTTACCTTTGGTTTTACACAATTGCATTTGTGTTCCATCAAAAAGAACTACACCTGCACTGTCATAACCTCTATATTCTAAACGCTGTAACCCTTTAATGATCACATCGTAAGCATTTCTATAACCTATATATCCAACAATTCCACACATAGCTTAGTTTGGTTTAGTATAATAAATTTCCAGTTTAATTTTCTTGTTCGCCTGATCTGTAGCTGATCCATGTAAGACCGTACCCAAAGGTGACATTACAGAAACAACTGGTACTTTGTCCACTGCTGGACTTGTTATTGCAGTTTTAAGTTTTGAATTAGTGGCAGTCAAAATATTTTGAGCTGCTGACAACCCAAGTCTATAATTTGTAGAGTCTGCATTTTTCACACAAGACTTTACATACTCCGTAATTCTAAATCTATATTTTAATCCTTTAGCATCTTGAGAAATCAAATTACCGTCGTAGGTTGCCTTATTCAAGGAATCATAGAAGGTGTTTGTTGATGTATCTCTGTTGTAATCTACTAATGGAATGTCATTTTTTAAATCGTATAAATACAATCTTTTTGGTTCTACTTGATTGGCATTACCCATTGCATCTCTGTCTACAAAGAAGGTAATTTGCGCTTCATTGATGACCCAGTTTTGCTGACGTATAAACTCCAATTGATCTGGAACCCCATTAGCATCTGCATCAACTCCAAAAACATCAAGGTAAGCAACGGTTCCTGAACCGTTCCCTGAAGTACCATTTCCACCTCCTAGAACATACAATTTAGCATCGTTTGTTGAAGGCACATTGTATTCATTTTCAAAAAAGTTAACCGTATTCCCTTTTAACGAATATTCCAAAGTTTTTGAAACACGTTTGTTTTCAGAATTGGTGTATTTGTATTTCACATACAACTTACCTGTTGTAAATTCCATTGAAGCCAAGGCGCCTTGTCCAGCAACCAATTCTTCCACGTTGAAATACAACCCTCTGAAACTATTTTTAAAAGTTGCAGCATTGGTGTGCAATGCGTCTCCACCGTTTAACAATTTCTTTTGAAAATAATCTTTGTTTAAATCCAACCACATTCCTGGTGCGAAAGCCTCTTCAACCACTCTATCTGACACTGGAGCACTGTTTGACAAAACTTCCCCAGCACTATTTACATATTGACCAGTTGCATTGGTTTTGTAAATATATCTTTCAGACTTGTCAAAAAAGAACGCTTCGTTTTGACTTGACGTTCCATTATTTAACGGACTTCCAGAACTTGAAGGGTATCCACTAGCCGTACTTCCTAATTTGTTCCCCTCTACTAAAGACAGGCGTTGATCAGAATAATACAACTGACTTTCACTAATACTGTTTGGATTGTAATCATTTAGAAAATATCCATTTTCATAAACTTTGAGTCTGAATTTCGCTTCGCCACCATATACCTCATTTAACTCATAAGTCTTTAAACCTGCAGCGTCCGTATTTTTCAATGTGCTTTTGTATGGAACATACAAATACACAGAATCAATTACCGGATTATCCCCAATAGTAATTCCGTAAGAAGAAGGCTGCAATTCAGTTACAAAATGAGATTTAGACACTCCAAAAGCTGGATTAGAATAAATCCCCAACGAATTCACAGCTAGATTATTTGCCTGAACTGCACCCGTTTTAACGTAACCAGAATTGACATCTGTAAATTCGTGTTTATCCATTCCAAAGTATGTTTCACCAACAATGTCAGATCCAATACTATTAAAATCTTTATCACAAGACACAGACAAAATAGAAGCTAAAGCAAGGAATACACTTCCTTTAAGCAAAGAAATTCTCTTCATAAATTTTTATTATAAAATCTGGTTTTTATAGAAATCTGTATACACTTCTGCAAATTTTTCTTTATCAACGAAAGGTAAAAAAGGTTTGTTTGAAGCTTCTATAAATTTTGTTAAATTCTCTGAAACCCCTTCAGAAGCAATAATAACCCCATCTGAATGGTTTACTGCAGTCTTCATTAGGTTTTCAAAAGTAGCATCAGCTAAGAATTCAATGTCTTGGTTTGGAACATTGTCAAAAGCAACTTTTTCTTTCATTGTTTCATTGATGACACCATCAAAAGATTGCGCATAAACAGAAGTTACCACTTTGGTATCAGCGAATAAAGCGTCGTCTTTGTAATAGTGTTTCATATAAACTGGCAAAAGAGAAGCCATCCAACCGTGTACGTGAATAATATCAGGCACCCAGTTCAATTTTTTCACAGTTTCTACTACCCCTTTTGCAAAAAATATAGCACGTTCATCATTGTCAGGATACAAAACCCCATCTTCATCAGAAAAAGTAGATTTTCTTTTAAAATACTCGTCGTTATCTATAAAATATACCTGAATTCTCTCTTTTGGAATGGACGCAACCTTAATAATTAGAGGCATGTCCATGTCGTTTACCACCAAATTCATCCCAGACAATCTAATTACCTCATGCAATTGATGTCTTCTTTCGTTAATACTTCCATAACGAGGCATGAATATTCTTATTTGCCCTCCTTGATCGTTGATCATTTTGGGTACATCATAAGACATTAAAGAAACCTCATTTTCTGGCAAATAAGGCACTACTTCAGATGATACATATAATATCCTCTTATCCTCCATTTCAATCTAATTTTAAAAATATTTCTGTTTAAAAAACAAGCAAAATTACAAAAATTTATGCAGTTATTGTACAAAATAGTAAGTTTGCAATGAATTAAAATTTGTAACTCATGTTTGTTTATAATAAAAAAGCTGATTTAATCCACTTTTTGAGTGCAGGTCAGAACGCTAATGCAACTGTAGGTTTGGTTCCCACAATGGGTGCTTTACACGACGGCCACTTGTCTCTTTTAAAAGAGTCACTTGCTGAAAATCAACTAACTGTGATCAGTATTTTTGTCAATCCAACGCAGTTCAACAATGCAGAAGATTTGGAAAAATACCCAAGAAATTTGGATGCTGATTTGGAAAAATTGAAGTCACTTTCTGATGACATCATTGTGTTTGCTCCATTGGCATCTGAGATCTATGGGACTGACGTATCTGCTCAATCTTACCAATTTAATGGTATAGAAGACAAAATGGAAGGTGCAGCAAGACCTGGTCACTTTGATGGCGTTGGAACAATTATTACAAAACTTTTCAACATCGTTAAACCAAGAAAAGCATACTTTGGTGAAAAAGATTTCCAACAATTGCAAATTATAAGAGCTCTGGTAAAAAACTATAACTTGCCTGTAGAAATTATTGGAGTTCCAATTTACAGACAAGAAGATGGCTTGGCAATGAGCTCAAGAAATGAACGTTTGAGTGAAACTGCAAAAACAGATGCAACTTTTATTTACCAAACACTGCTGGAAGCTCAAAAACTTTTCTCCAATCACAGCATTTCACAAGTTAAGGATTTTGTAACAGATTCTTTCACAAAAAACCCTAAATTTGAATTGGAGTATTTTGAAATTGCAGCGGAAGAAACATTAGAAACGGCAACTACCAAAGAAGACGGTAAGAAATACAGAGGATTTTTGGTGGCGCACTTGGATAAAATCAGATTAATAGATAATATTTCACTAAATTAATTTATTTTTGCATTATGCAAATTGAAATCTTAAAATCAAAAATCCACCGCGTAAAAGTTACGGGTGCAGATTTAAACTATATTGGTAGTATCACCATTGACGAAACTTTAATGGAAGCTTCAAATATTTTTGAGGGTGAAAAAGTTTCTATTGTCAATGTAAATAATGGCGAACGCTTTGAAACCTATGCAATTCCCGGACCAAGAGAGACGGGAACCATTACACTAAATGGTCCAGCTGCAAGAAAGGTTCACAAAGGGGATATCATCATTATTATAGCGTATGGATTAGCAACTCTTGAAGAGGCAAAAACATTCAAACCTACTGTAATTTTCCCTAATGAGGAAACCAACCTATTGAAGTAATTTGAAACAAAAAACAAACAAAATATTAAGCATAATACTCCCACTGACCCTGGGAGTATTTTTAGTTTATTATGCTTATAACCAGTTCAAACCTGAAGAGATTGAACTGATCAAAAGTCACTTTATACACGCTGATTACAGCTTTATAGCACTGAGTTCTTTTTTCAGCTTCATCAGTTTGGCCTCCAGAGGATACCGCTGGAAGTACAGCTTGGAACACATGGGATACAAAACCCAATTTCACAACAATATCATGGCCGTGTGCATTGGCTATTTGATGAATTTAACCATACCAAGATCTGGAGAAGTATCCAGAGCTTTGGTATTAAAAAAATACAACGACATCCCATTTGACAAGAGTTTTGGATCCATCATTGCAGAACGTGTTGTTGATTTGGTTTTGCTGCTGTTATTTGTATCCATTGCCTGTCTGTTGCAATTTGAACATTTGAAAACCTTTTTGATGGAAACCATCCCTTTTGAAAAATTACTCCTCCTTGGTGGGGTTGGCATTTTGGGATTGTTGGTTTTTGTGTACTTTTTCTTCTACTCCAAAAACACTTTGGTACTCAAAATTAAAAATAAAATTAGCGGTCTTGTGGAAGGGGTATCCAGCATCTTCCAAATGAAAAACCGCAAGCAATTTTTATTTTTTACAGCAAGTATCTGGATATCCTATGTATTGACTTTCTATTTTGGAATGAAAACGATTGAAGAAACAAGTCATTTGCCGTTTGGTATCATGATGTGTGCTTTTGTGGTTGGAAGTTTGGCAGTCACTTTTACCAATGGTGGATTTGGGGCCTTCCCATTCATGATTGCTCAAGTCCTCTTACTCTTTGGCATTGCTCAAACAGCTGGTACTGCTGCGGGATGGATTTTGTGGAGCTCCCAAACTGGTATGGTGGTTGTTTTTGGAGGATTGTCGTTTTTATTGTTACCCTTGTTCAACAAAACAAAAAATTATTAACTTGTAACTCTATAATTAACTAACCAACACCAAATGAAAATAAAAATAATATTAGCTACCCTACTCTTACAAGTTGCAGCTTTTGCTCAAAAAACTACGGAAGCTTTTGAATCAAAAAAATTAGGCGTTACGCGTTCCATCTCTGTAGTATTGCCTCAGGGTTATGATCAGGATAAAAACAAGAAATACCCCATTTTTGTAGTTCAAGACGGTGACTACCTTTTGGACTTGATCAGCTCAAACATCCGCTATGGCGCATATTGGGATGAATATCCAGACTTTATTTTTGTGGGTATCAACCAAGGAAAAGACAGAAAAAACGACACTACATTTGATCAAAATGGCTTGCCTGCAGAGGGTGGAGCATCCTATTTTGAATTCATCGGTATGGAGTTATTGCCTTATATAGAATCTAAATACCGCACCATTCCCTACCGCGTTATTGCAGGTCATGGATTGACCGCTGCATTTCAAAATGCGTATTTATACAAAGACACGTCCATATTCAATGGATACATCAATTTAAGTCCTGAAATGCCTACTGAAATGGAAAATCGCGTTGGTGATCGCTTTAAAGCTTTGACTGCACCCATTTTCTATTTCCTAGCTCAAGCAGAAGGAGATTTAAAACAAGACAAGGCGCAAATTCAAAAATTAGACGCAAACATCAAGGCGTTGAAAAAAGAAAATATATACTACAATTTTGTAGACTACAAAGGATACAACCACTATTCTTATGTCAACCAAGCTATTCCAGATGCCTTACAATTTATGTTTAAAGGATATGAGCGCATCTCCATGGAAGAATTCCAAGCAAAAATTGCAACCTTGGAAAAAGGTCATACGCAGTATTTGGTGGACCGCTATGCTACCTACAAAAAGAAAACTGGCTATGCACCTCAAATCAGGTTGACTGACTTTGAAGCTATTGAAGCGGCAATTTTAAAAAATCAAAATTTTGAGGATTTAAAAACACTTGCTGACATTGCAGACAAAGAATATCCAAAAACCATGTTGGGAGCTTACCACCGCGCTTTGTATGAGGAAAAGATGAACGATTTTGATCGTGCTTACAAAGCATATATGAAGGCTTTCCAATTGGAACCGGTGCGCAATTTGACTAAAGAATTGATGGTTGACCGTGCTGAATTCTTTAAGAAAGAACTTAAAAACTACAAAGACAAAAGAAAAAACAGAGGAAATGAACCTGAAGAACCAATTTCAGAAACACCATCTGAAGGGGTTGCAGACACTCCTTTGCAATAAAAATATATGGGAAAAGTAAAAACGGCTTTTTTTTGCCAGAGTTGTGGAACACAATATGCCAAATGGCAAGGTCAATGCAACGCATGTAAGGAATGGAATTCTATTGTGGAAGAGATTGTGGAAAAGGAAGAGAAATCCCCTTGGAAATCCACGTCACTGACTGAAACCAAAAAAGCGAGTAAACCGCTAAAGGTTAAAGAAATTGATTCCACAACAGAAGAACGCTACCAAACGGGCGACGCAGAACTGGACCGTGTTTTGGGTGGTGGTTTGGTTCCCGGTTCTTTGACGCTATTGGGTGGTGAACCTGGTATTGGAAAGAGTACGTTATTACTACAAATTTCCTTAAGACTCCCTTATAAAACACTTTATGTTTCTGGTGAGGAAAGTCAAAAACAAATCAAGATGCGCGCTGAGCGCATTGTGGACAACTCTGAAAACTGTTACATCTTAACAGAGACAAAGACCCAAAACATCTTTAAACAGATTGAGGAAATTGTTCCGGAAGTATTGATTGTTGACTCCATTCAAACACTGCAAACAGACTATATTGAAGCCAGTGCAGGTAGTATTTCTCAAATTAGAGAATGTACTGCTGAACTGATCAAATTCGCTAAAGAAACAGGAACTCCGGTCATCTTGATTGGACATATTACCAAGGATGGAACTATTGCGGGACCAAAGATCTTGGAGCACATGGTGGACACGGTACTGCAATTTGAAGGAGACAGGAACCACATTTACCGCATTTTGAGGTCCTTGAAAAACCGTTTTGGATCTACCTCTGAAATTGGTATCTATGAAATGCAAGGAAGCGGGTTGAGAGAGGTGAGCAATCCCTCTGAAATTTTAATTTCAAGCAAAGGTCAAGAGCTTTCTGGAGCTGCAATTGCAACAACCATGGAAGGGATGCGTCCCATCATGATTGAAATTCAAGCTTTGGTGAGCACGGCTGTTTATGGAACGCCGCAACGAAGCACTACAGGATACAACGCCAAACGTTTAAATATGATCCTTGCCGTTTTGGAAAAGCGCGCAGGTTTCAGATTGGGTGCAAAAGATGTTTTCTTAAATATCACCGGGGGAATTACCGTTGATGATCCAGCCATTGACCTTGGCGTGGTCGCTGCCATTCTCTCTTCAAATGAGGATGTCGCTATTCCAAGTCACTTTTGCTTTGCTGGGGAGGTGGGGCTTTCTGGAGAAATCAGACCAGTGAACCGCGTGGAGCAACGCATATTGGAGGCAGAAAAACTGGGATTTGAAAATATATTGGTTTCCAAAAACAATAAAATCACGTTGGAAAACACCAAAATCAACATCACGTTGGTTTCAAAAATTGAAGATGTAGTCAGTGCGCTGTTTACATAAACAGAAACTCACTTCACAAAATTAAAAATCACCAAAAGATCGTTTCAATAGAAACGATCTTTTTTTTATGATATTTTTTACATTATATACAAAGCAATCTGCTATTTTTAATAAAAATATTACAAATCATGAAAAGAATACTATGGACCCTTTTGGTGGTGGTGACCTTACCTACCTGGGCACAGAAAGCAAAATTCAGCTTGGCTGAGACCAAGGCGGTGCGCGTCTATTTCAACGGCGCAGAAATCAGTCAAAAGGCACAAGCAACGTTGCCTGTGGGAACATCAACCGTGGTCTTTAGCAATATTTCAAATTATGTCAATGACAACACCATACAAATTGGAGTACCCAATTACACCACGGTACTTTCCATGCAGTATACCAACCAGTATTTAGAGGAATATGACAGCAGTGCTGATTCCCCTTTGATAAAACCAGTAAAAGACAGCATTACCTTGTTGCAAGGACAACTTAAAAAAATTCAAAATCAGCTGGCTACAGAGCAACAAGCCATTGATTTACTGGATAGAAACAAAGGCATTACAAGCAATTTTTCTGTTGCTGAACTGCAAAAGCTATTGCAGTATTACAAAACCCAACGTGTGGAATTGCAGTCCAATGTGGATGCTCTGAACAAAAAACAGGAAATTGCATCTTCCAAATTGGAACAGCTCAAAACGCGTTTGCAAATCAACCAGCCCGACGGTTCTGAAAAAAGTAGGGGGAAAATCATTTTGACCGTAGAAAATAAAACAGCGGGACTCATTCCATTTGAGATCTCTTATCTCTCTCAATCTGCCTATTGGAATCCCTACTATGATTTGAATGTTGAAAACATCAACGCGCCTATTCAAATGCTGTACAAGGCTCAAATCACACAAAACACGGGAATTGACTGGAAAAATGTTGCGTTGAGTTTGAGCAGTGGAACACCTAATGAAAGCAATCAAGCCCCAGAATTGAATCCAAAATTTATTTATTATAGAGAGATTGAAGATTACAACAGGGTTCAGTATCAATTAGAAAGAAGTACCCCTGGAGTAAAAGTAATGAAAGCCAAAGCGGCGAGCAATAGTGTGGCAATGAACGACCAAGTGGTGTCATCAGAATCACAGATGTCTTCTAATTTTGATATCAGCATGCCGTTTACAGTATTGTCAAACAATAAAAAGCACAGTGTGTTGTTGAAAAATTTCAGCATCCCAGCGATGTACCAATATTTTGTAGTCCCTAAATTAAATACCAATGTATACTTGATGGCCAATATCAAGAACTACAACGACTACAACATCTTGGATGGAGAAGCCAACATCATGGTGGATGGCGTATATGTTGGAAAAACATATATTACAGCCAATGCAAGTGAAGAAGACTTGAAGTTGAGTTTGGGGAAAGACGCAAAGATTGCCGTGAACAGAACGTTGGTTGCAGACAAATCATCTAACAAGGTTATTTCAAACAAACGCGTGCGTGTATTTACTTATGACCTCACCATTAAAAACAACAAGAACCTAAAAGCAGATATACTGGTTGAAGACCAGGTCCCTCTGTCCCAAGACAAGGATATTGAAGTGAGCTTGATTGATCGCGACGGTGCTGATTACAATGCTGAGACGGGGAAACTTTCTTGGAAATTGAATCTGAAACCTAACGAAACTAAAAAAATCAGAATTAGTTATTCTGTAAAACACGATAAAAACAAAGACGTTGAATTTTAAAAATCAAACAAAAAAAGCGGCTGTACTAATGTACAGCCGCTTTTTTATTTATATGGTAGCTATTAAATCTCGTTTAATACCTTGTTTATCTCATCTAATTTTGGCGTCAAGATCACCTCAATTCTTCTGTTTTTTGCTTTTCCTTCTGAGGTATCATTGTCTCCAATTGGTGCAAATTCACCACGACCTGCAGCTGTTAAGTTCTTTTTGACAATATTGTTATTTTCTTCCAAAATATTGATAATTGCCGTTGCACGCTTGGTTGATAAATCCCAGTTGGAACCTACTCCTCCTTGCATTACCCCTTGGAATTTGTCATTGTCAGTATGTCCTTCAATAAGCACTGCAATGTCTGGATTGTCTCCCAAAACTTTACCTAATTCTACAATCGCTTTGCGTCCTTCTGTTCCCACAGTCCAAGAACCGGTTCCAAAAAGCAATTTGTTTTCCATAGATACATACACCTTTCCGTTTTTGTGTTCTACTGTAAGACCACGACCTTCAAAGGCGTTCAACGCTTTAGACAATTTGTCTTTCAACGCTTTCATGGTTGCTTCATGTTGCGCGATCAAGCTTTCCAATTCATTAACACGGTCAGAACGGTCTTTGAAATCTTTGCTCAATTTATCTAAACGTGCTTTTTCTGCCGCCAACGCTTTTTCTTTAGCTTCTAAATCTGCCAAAAGCTCGCGGTTTTTATTCATGTTAGACGTTAGCGCGTCGTCAGAATTTTTTTCCAATGCTTTGTAAGAACTTTGAAGTGTTTTTAAATTGTTTGCTGAAGCAGCATAGTCATTGGCTAATTTATCGCGCTCTGCTTTTAATTTATCCAATTGGTCTTGCAACGCTTTTTTGTCAAGATCTAATTGATTTTTAGAAGCGTTTGCGCCATCCAATTCGTCACTCAACGTTCTGTTTTGTTGTTTTAAATCTGCAAATTGATTTTCAAGATCTGCATATACTTTTTTTGACACACAAGAAGTGGTCAATGCCATGGCTAATAAACCAAGCGATATTCTCTTTATCATAGTTATATTTGATTTTAATTTATGCAATTTCTACTACTACTGGACAATGATCTGAGTGAACTGCATCTGGTAAAATGGACGCAGCAACCAAGCGATCACGCAATGGTTCACTCACCAAATTGTAATCAATGCGCCATCCTTTGTTGTTGGCTCTGGCATTGGCACGGTAAGTCCACCAAGAATATTGGTGTGGTTCTTTGTTAAAAACCCTCAAACTGTCAATAAAACCGTCTGTTATAAATGCATCCAACCAGGCGCGTTCTTCTGGTAGAAAACCAGAAACTTTGGCATTTCTGATGGGATCATGTATGTCAATGGCTTGGTGACAGATATTGTAATCACCACAAATCACCAAATTGGGAATGCTTTGTTTGAGTGTTGAAATATACAACTTGAAATCATCCATAAACATAAATTTATGTGAAAGTCTGTCAGAATTTGTACCTGATGGCAAATACAAACTCATTACTGAAAGGGTATCAAAATCAACACGTACATTTCTTCCTTCAAAATCCATGTGTTCAATGCCCGTTCCATAAACCACATTTTTAGGTTCTGTTTTGGAAAGTATGGCTACACCAGAATAGCCCTTTTTTTGTGCAGAATAATAATACTGGTAAGGATATCCAGCCGCTGTTATTGCATCCACCGGAATTTGGTCTTGGGTGGCTTTAATTTCTTGTAAACAAATCACATCTGGATTCTCTTGTTGCAACCAATCCAAAAATCCCTTTGTAATTGCTGCACGAATGCCATTTACATTATAAGATACTATTTTCATAAGACAATTTATACGCTATCAAAAATATATAAAAAAGAAGCAATATAGCATCTGTAGTAAAAAAACAAGTTAAAAAATACTATATTAACAGAATACAAA
>JAGHSS010000230.1 GCA_018065745.1 Candidatus Neoflavobacterium equi
AATCGTATTTTTAGGGACCGTTTTCAGTTGGTTATCAATTGTGTTGGTACGCCCGTTTATGCGTTGACCAAGAGGAAGCATCCAGAACTGGAGCGCATAGAAACTTCTTTTGGGTATCTGTTGTTGAAGGAAGGGGAGGTCTTTAAGGTTGTTCAGGTCATGCCTAATGCAAATACAGAAAAGTACCCACTCAAATTAATGGACGAGGTGTTGCTGATTGACGGTAAAAACACCGCGTCATTTGAAGATAATTATACGCTGATCACGTACCAAAAGGAATTGCTATCAAAGAAGGCGATTTTAAAGCTCACTTTGAAAAATGGCAATGTCATTTCTTTGAGACCGGTTCCCTTTACCTATTTTAAATTTAAAAGTGAACGGGAGCTGTGGTAGTGTGATGGTATGAAATAAAAAACGCCCACTTCAATTTTGAAGTGGGCGTTGTATTTTGTTTATGGGAGTCCTTGCGTTAAGGGATGAAGCGGCATCCTTTTGGGCGGCTTTGCCAACCAAAAGATATAGCGGAACACCTGACGCTTTCCAAGCGCAGCGCTGGAAAGGGGAACGCCCAAAAAAAAGACATTAAAATTTAATTATGCGTTGGTAGCTTCCACTACAATGTCGTTGTTGTGTAACATTTGGCGCAACATGTTTTCAATTCCATTTTTTAAGGTAAAAGTGGAAGATGGGCATCCTGAGCACGCTCCTTGAAGGACTACATGGACCAATTTTGTAGTGTCGTCATAGGATTTGAAGGCAATATTACCACCGTCTGCTTGTACAGCTGGTTTTACATATTCTTCCAAGATGTTGATGATTTGTTGTGATGTAACGTCCAAATTGTCAAAATAAGTTTCTTGCAATTGTTCGTGCGCTTCTGTTTTTACCAAATGCGTTTCATCAATAACTTCTTTACCGTCTTCTATATAATTTTTGATAAAACTTCTGATGTCATTCGTGATTTCCATCCACTCAACAATGCCGTATTTGGTGATGGAAACGTTGTTCTCATCCAAGAAAACTTCTTTCACATAAGGGAAACTGAAAAGCGCTTGGGCAAGGGGAGAAACGGCCGTGTCATCAATTGATTTGCACTCCACAGGCGTTTTAGTCAACATTCTGCTGGCAACAAATTTCATCACAGACGGGTTTGGTGTAGACTCGCTGTAGACGGTTACTGGAACTTTTTTCACGGCTTCACTTTCCATGTCAATAACTTGACCACCGCTGGTTACAAATTCTTCAATCTGTGCGGCAACGCTTTCTTGAACGTCTGGCCATTCCACGATGGAGAAACGCTCCACAGCGACAAAATTCCCAGAAATGTAAACGGACTTCACGAACGGAAGGAAGAATAATTTTTTAGCCAAAGGAGATGCTTTGGTCTCATCTATGTTCTTGAATTCATAATTCTGATTGCGTGTAATGAAATCAGGAAATTCAAATTTTATTATGGTCGGATTTTGTGTCTCTTTTACGGTAACTTTAAACATGACTGTATTTTTTTGTAAAATTAAAAAAGATAATCGGTATTTGCTTTTATATTATAT